>CAZXXV010000040.1:0-14035 GCA_964644725.1 uncultured bacterium | reverse complement strand
GATCGAAGAGAGCGAGCGGTACAAGGCCGTCAAATCCCTCGCGCGGAAGACGGACCATTTGATCTTCCTTACGGCCACACCGCACCGGGGGCGCAAAGACACATTTCGCCGGTTGCTCCTGCTTCTCGATGAAGACCTGTTTCAAAAAGACGAGCATGTCGCCGATCGGGTCCTGGAGCAGATAGTCCCATACGGAGATTCATCAGGCGACTCGGAGGACGAAGAGCCGATCCGTCGGGCCCGGAATCGGTTCTTCCTCCGCCGGCTCAAGGAGGAGATGGTCGATTGGGACAGCCGACCGCTCTTCAAGGATCGGCACACCAAGACCGTTGGGTACGAATTGACCCCTGAGGAGAAGGCTCTTTACGACGAGGTCACCAGGTACGTTCGATCCAAGCGGAAGGAAGCACGGGCTAAGAAGAATCGGAACGTCGAGCTGACCCTCATGGTCATGCAGCGGCGGCTTACCAGCAGTCTATACGCGATCACCCGGACACTTGAGAACCGACTTGTAGCCCTGACCGAGGTACTGAAACTCCTGCGAGACCCAGGCCGGACGGCCGCCGAGAAGAAGCGACTGCTCACAAGCCCACCTGATCCCAACGACCCCCGCGACATCTCCGAGTACGAGGACTTGCCCGAAGACGAGAGGGATCGGATCGACAAGCGCATCTTCCGCCAGGTGCTGACAGACGACCCGGCGAAGATCGAGGAGGAACGGGAGGAGATCGAGCGGCTCCCGGCTTGCTGAGAGCCTCAAACACCACAGGGAGGCGAAGTTTGTGGAGCTGCTCAGGGTTCTGGATTCCTCCGATGTGATCTGTGCCGAGGACGAGAAGCTGCTCATCTTCACGGAATACAAGGACACGCTAGACAGCCTGTCCAAACGACTCGAAGAAAAAGAAGTCAGAACCGGCTACCGCACCCGAACGCTCCACTGAGGAGATCCAGGCCTGGGCCTATGAGGAGATCACCGAGAGACAGCTCGCCCAGGTGGCGAATGATCGCACTGAAGAGTGCAAGCTTCGTCGGGAGTATCTGAACACCGCGTTTACCGATCTGATTATCGAACTGCAGGGAGAACTCAACGAATTTCAACACATGAGCCTCTTCGGCGAGGACAATGCCACGGAGCGGGACCGTCTGCAGAGACGGATTGAGGAACTCAGGGTGAGAAAGGTCGAGCGCATGAAGGAACTCGATTTGATGATGAATCTGAGGGCCGACCTCCCGGAGATTCCCACGCAGGCCATTGTGATCCCTGCGCCCCTGGCCACCGTCGAAGGGGAACCGCCTGAGCTGTCGCGTGGATTGCCAATGCGCCGCGACGATGAGGTGGAGTCCATCGCCATGGACATGGCGATACGCTACGAGCGGAGCCAGGGATGGATGCCTGTGGATGTGAGCAAAGAGGGGGAGCACTACGACATCCGCTCTGAGTCGCCGAAGGGCGAGAAGCGCTTCATTGAGGTCAAGGGGCGAGCCCGTGCAGGGGCCATCGTCCTCACGGGGCCAGAGTTGGACAAATTGCACCAGCTCAGAGACCGCGCCTGGCTATATGTGGTAAGCTTCTGCAAGCAGGAGAAACCGCGGCTTCGAGTCATCCAGGATCCGATCCCGAAACTTAACCCGGAGATGCTCTACCGGCAGGTCCAGTTCCTGGTTGAGGAGCGGGACTGGGGGAGCCAGGGAGAGGAGGTCTCGGGCGCGCCGTGAATCGAGCAGACGTGCACGAGTTGCAGTACATCACGGCGATCGTCAATGTTCCATCCATCTTGCGGCACGGCATCCTCTCGTATCGTCGAGCGGCGAGAATCCCACATGAGTCGGTTGCGATGCCAGAAGTGCAGGATAGGCGTTCCGGAAAGGCGGTGCCGGGAGGCCGACCGCTCCACGACTATGTCAATCTGTACTTCTCTGCGCGAAACCCGATGCTCTACAAGAGGCGCGATCACCACCCTGACCTGTGCGTTCTGCGGGTAAGTCCCGACGTCCTTGACCTTCCGGAGGTGGTGATTGCCGATGGCAACGCCGCCAGCGCCTACACCGCGTTCTGGCCATCGCCCGCGGGGCTCGGCAAGGTGGACAAGGACCTCGTGTTCGCCGAATACTGGACGGATCCTGACGGGATCCAGCAAATGCGAAAGGCGCGCGCCAAGTGCGCCGAGGTCCTGGTGCCAGATCGGGTGGCGCCCCGGTACGTTTTCGGTGCCTACGTGTCCAGCCAGGAAGCCATGGAACGATTCGAGGGACTGGTGCCAGAGTTTTCCGTTGCCATAAACGCACATCTCTTCTTCAGGGGGTAGGGGGCCTCCATGGTCACCGTAAGAGTGGGCGACCTGTTTCAATCAAAGGCGCAGACGCTCGTCAACACGGTGAACTGCGTCGGCGTGATGGGAAAGGGCATCGCGCTGGCGTTCAAGCAGCGCTTCCCCAGGATGTTCGAGGATTACGTCGTCCGATGCCGGCGGGGGGAGGTACAGCTCGGAAGGCCCTACCTGTATAAGCAGCTTGTCCCACCCTGGATTCTGAATTTTCCCACTAAAGATCACTGGCGGTCGGTGACACGGCTGGAGGACATCATCAGGGGTGTCGAGCATGTCCTCCGGCACTACAAGGAATGGGGGATCATCTCACTCGCCGTCCCACCGCTCGGCTGCGGTCAGGGGCAGTTGGAATGGCGAATTGTGGGTCCGACACTCCATCGCCTGCTTAATCGAATGGAGGTCCCGGTCGAGCTTTATGCACCCCATGGGACGCCCCATGAGGAACTGAAACCAGAGTTCCTTGAGCAGATGTCGGGAACGAAAGACTCACGGGAGGAGATGCCGGAGCCGCATTGGATACAGGCAGGGTGGGTTGCCCTTGTCGACATTCTGCGCCGGATCGAGGAGCAGCCCTACCACTGGCCCGTTGGCCGCACGACCTTCCAGAAGATCGCCTACGTCGCCACAGAGGAGGGGCTACCCACAGGCCTCAATTTCCGCGCCGGGAGCTTTGGGCCATACTCAAAGGACCTCAAACGGCTCACCACGCTCTTGGTGAATAACGGCCTCATTCGCGAAGAGCAGATGGGCCGCATGTTTGCCGTCAAGATCGGACGCACATTTCCGGATGCCCGCAGGGCATATCTTCAGGATTTGGACCGCTGGGATGCCATTCTCGACAAGGTGTGCGATTTGTTTCTGCGGATGAACACCGATGAGGCTGAGGTTACGGCAACGGTCCTTTTCGCGGGGCGCTCCCTTGGCCGCACGAAGGGCGAGCAGCCCGCAGAAAAGGAGGTCGTTGATGCGGTGATGCAATGGAAGCAGCGCAGACGGCCTCCGCTAGATCTATATACCGTGGCATCAACAACGCGAAGTCTCGCCGCCCTGGGGTGGCTTCGGGTGACGGCAAGCCCCGAGCTTCCGATCCCTGGCGAGGAACTGGCAGGCGTCTAGCCGCGCGGTTCCTTGGATATGACAGGATGCATGAAGCCGTCGGTTGGCTGCCCCCATCAAGCGAGAGCCCATGAACGAGCATTGCCCACGATTGATCGAGGTTGCCCTTCCGATCCGCGAGATTTCGGCGGAGAGCGTGCGGGACAAGAACATCCACCACGCCCACATCAGCCATCTACACATCTGGTGGGCCCGGCGACCCCTGGCCGCTTCCCGTGCAGTAGTGTTTGCCTCATTGGTACCCGACCCCGACAATCCACGCTGCCCCGAGGAGTTTCGCCGCTCCGTCGAACGGCACCTGAAGACGCACGTACCAAGTGCGCTAAAGCATTACATGCGCGGGCGTGAGATCCGACCCGATGGAGACCCATACTGCCCCTACGACGGCATCCCGGACACGCCGCGTAACCGACTCCTCGCCTTCATCGCCAAATGGTCACCTGAGACGCTCGCCTTCGAGAGCGGAAAGAGCGCCAAAGAACCGAAGCCTGCCGAACTCCTCGACGACCGGTCACTCGTCAAATGGGAAACGTCTGATCCCGAGAACCCACACGGACGCGAGATCCTGCGGATCGCACGGGAGTTGGTCAAGGTTGCCCATGGGGGAAAGCAGCCGACCGTGCTCGACCCCTTCGCCGGAGGGGGTGCAATTCCGCTGGAAGCGGCCCGGCTGGGATGCCAGGCAATCGCCAACGACTACAACCCGGTCGCCTATCTCATCCTCCGCGCCACCTGTGAGTTCCCGCAGAAGTATGGGAAGCCAGCGAAGCGAAAGATTGTGCGCGAGGAGTTCGGGAGAAAGACAGAACACGAGGAGGAGGTCCCCAACGTCCTCGTCCACGATCTCGAGAAATGGGCAAACTGGATCTTGGACCGAGCTCGGGAGAGGATCGGCCGCCTCTACCCCGCAGGCAAAGACGGTCGGCCCGTGGTTGGCTATCTCTGGGCCCGTACCGCGCCGTGCTCAAACCCATCCTGTCGCGGTCAGATCCCGCTCCTTCGGAGTCTGCTTGTCTGCAACAAAAAAGATAAGAAGGTGGCACTCACCATGGATGTAGACAGGCGGCCAAAGGGTGTGCGCTTCGGAATCGCCAAAGGCAAGGATATTCGACAAACCAACGGGACGATGCAGAACCGCGGCAATGTTTTCTGCCCATATTGTGAACAGGTTACTCCGGTGGCCGATCTCCGTACGGCGGGACTCGCTGGCAAGATGGGTGGACAGGTTGTCGCGGTCATTGTGGAAGGTAAGGAGGGGAAAGACTACCGGCCCGTGGAAGAAAGCGACCTGACTGCATTTCGTGAGGCTGCTGCCATGGAGGTCGAGCGGCCGCCAGAATTGATCCTACCAGAAATCAATTCTCAAGACGCCGAAGACGACGTCTCAAACTCGACGGGCATTCGGGTTCATCTGTACGGCATGAAGACCTGGGGCTCTCTGTTCAATCCTCGCCAGCTCGTCGCTATGCAGACATTCGTCGGTTGCCTCCGCGACGCTCAGGAGGCGATGTTGGGCGAGTTCGATGACGAGGATTATATGATGGCCATTGGCATCTACCTAGCTCTGCTGACAAGCCGAACGTCATCCTTCCTTGCCTCGGTATGCCGATGGAACGCCAAGACGGAAATTGTCCAAACCCCCTTCAGCGGGCAAGCCATTCCCATGATGTGGGATTTTCCGGAAGTGAACCCCTTTTCCGGATCCACGGGGAGCTACGAATCACAACTCTTGAACATGCTGAAGGTCATCGAGCATGAGCGGATTTCTCATGGCGTCTCATATTACATCCCGAAGACAATCTTGGGTAATGCCGCCAGCTTACCTTTGGAACCGGGCTCCACCGGCTGTGTTGTCACCGACCCCCCATATGCTGATGCTATCTCTTATGGAGATCTTTCCGACTTCTTCTATGTTTGGCTCAAGCGTGGCATTGGGCCTCTTCTTCCACATGTGTTCATGACGCCACTTACGCCGAAAAGCGAGGAAGCGACTAGCCTGAAACACCGGCATGGGGGCTCACAAGAGCGAGCCCACGCTCATTACCGACGGTTGCTCCGGGCGAGTTTTGACGAGGTGTTTCGGCTTCTTCAAGAGCCCCAACTTTTGACCGTGATGTTCGCGCACCAGTCTACAGATGCGTGGACGGCGCTAATCAGAGCACTTCTCGATAGCGGTTTCGCTCCAGATGCGACATGGACGATCGCAACCGAGAAGGCAACGGGTGTGATGGGTCTTAACACCGCCTCTCTGGAAAGTTCCGTTACGGTGGCATGCCGCCCTCGGGTCACCGGAAGCGGGGCCTCCTTCAAAGACGTCCGTGTGGAGATTGAAAAGGTCGTCCAGCAGTCCGTCAAGCGTTTCTGGGGCTACGGCTTCCGCGGCGCGGACCTGATCGTGGCCTGCTATGGCCCCGCCGTGGGGGTCTTTGGCAAGTATGAGCGGGTGGAGAAGGCCGATGGCACGCCCGTCGAGATCCCCGAACTCCTGGAATTCGCCCGCAAGGCCGCCCGCGATGCCATTGCCGGGGAATTCAGAGGCGACAACCTCTCGACGCTCTACTATGTCTGGTCAAACCTCTACGGCGCCGCCGAACGGGCCTGGGACGATGCCCGTCTAGTCGTCCAGATCGGCGGCGACGCTGAGAGTGCAATGGAGGTTGCCCGTGGGCACGGGATTTTCGTGGTGGATGGGGCGACCTGTCGCCTCGCGCTGCTGGCCGACCGCGCAGGACGCCGAGGGCTCGGTATTGACCTGAACCCACCCCTCATCGACGCTCTGCACCGCTCCATGCTCCTGTGGAAGCAGGAGAAACGGGCCGAGCTGGTCACTTACCTCGGTGAACGTGGCCTCCTGGAGGATGGCCCGTTCTGGAAGCTGGCTCAGGCGCTTTTCGAAGTGCTCCCCCGCGATTTAGAGGACTGGAAGCTGGTCAGTGCGCTGCTCGGCGAGCGCCCGACCCTGCATGCGGAGGGTAAGAAAGCTGCCGTGCCGGAGGCCCAAGCCCCGCTTCCGATAGGCGAGGGCAGGAGGCAGTTATGACGGAAACTCTGAAACCCTGGTATGCCATCGCCACTCCGCACGAAGACATCCGGGCCGGCCGACTGGAAGAGGCGGTCTTCGCAGCGAACCTGTGGGCCGTGGTCCAGGACACCGCGCCAGAGGTGTATCTCGATCCAGAGGAGTTCTTTCGGAAGACGTATATGACTGTTGGGCTCGCCACCATACTCTCGCGGGTGTCGACCGCGCTTCTGGGCGGGGAGGTGGGGGATCGAATCATCAGCCTCCAGACCGCATTTGGCGGCGGAAAGACACACACTCTGGTGGCCC
This sequence comes from uncultured bacterium, assembly GCA_964644725.1. GTDB lineage: Bacteria > Methylomirabilota > Methylomirabilia > Methylomirabilales > 2-02-FULL-66-22 > 2-02-FULL-66-22. The sequence goes on along the minus strand of CAZXXV010000040.1, from coordinate 7,264 downwards.
TTTGGCATCTCGCAAAGCATGCGAAAAAACTCAAGAAATCGCCGAGCGCGGCCGAGCTTCGACGCGTTCTTGGAGAGCGATTCCCTGAAAACGTCCGAGGGGTGGCGGTCTTCACCAACGCATCGTGCGATGCGACGCAGGGGCGTAAGACCCCGGAGGGTGTTCACACTCGCACCCTCTGGGGTGAACTGGCCGTCCAACTTGGAGGTCCGGAGCTCCATGCGAAGGTGCGTGCCAACGACGAGACGCAACGCGTTCCGCAGGGGCTATTCGTGGATGTTTTGCGGGCGGCCTCTCCCTGTCTGATCCTCCTTGACGAGCTTGCCGACTATTGCGTGGGCGCGGCGGCCGTTCCAGTCGGGGATACCACCCTAGCCGACCAGACGATCTCCTTCATCCAGCAGCTTACCGAGGCCGTCCAGCAGGTGCCGGGCGCGGTCGTCGTCGCCACGCTCCCGGCCAGTAAATTCGAGGTCGCGCAGAGCGAAAAGGGTCAGGAGGCGTTTGTGACTCTGGAGAGGCGCTTTCAGCGCCTCGGCGCCGACGTAAAGCCCGTGGCCGATGATGAGATCTATGCGGTGGTCCGTACCCGTCTCTTCGAGTCAATCACCCCCCCCGATGAATCAGACTATCCGAAAACAGTTGCCGCCACCTATCATTCTATGTACGCCTCACATTCGGGGGAGGTCCCCGCGGAAGCGGCAAGAACCACCTATCGGGAGCAGATTGAGGGTGCCTACCCCTTCCATCCGCTTTTCATTGATGCCCTTTACACCCGCTGGGGCAGCCACCCGGACTTTCAACGGACCCGTGGGGTCTTGCGGCTGCTCGCCAGCGTGGTTGGCGATCTCTGGCAGCGCCGCGAGACAAACACCCAATCGCAGCCGCTGATCCAGCCTTGCCACATTCGGTGGTCCATCGATGCCATGCAGGCTGCCCTCACACGCCTCTGGGGGCCAGCCTATCAGTCGGTCGCTGCGGCCGATGTTCTCGGAGAAAAGTCGAACGCGGGCGGCTTTGATGAAGAGCGAGGTGGCGACTACCAGCGCGAGCGGATCGGCCAGGCCCTGGCCGCCGCCATTCTCTTGGGCTCGTTTGGAGGGCAGGGCCAACGCTCTGGCTTCAGTGCCAAGGATCTCAAACTGGCCTGCTCGCGGCCGGGCCTGAACTGGAGCTATACCGACGGGGCCCTTCTTGAGCTGGAGAACCGTAGCTTCTATCTTCACTCCACGGCTGCGGGAAGCCTGGGAAAGCGGTACTGGTTTGGCACGAAGCCGACGCTCAACAAGTTGGTCGTTCAATACCGGCAGCAGGCAGCGCGCGAGAGCTTCGACGAAGAGATCTTGGAGGCCCTCCGGCGGCAGACGCAAAAGGGCGTTCTAAGCGGCGCGACTTGGCGAATCCTGGTCAATCCAGAAGCTGACCTCCCCGAACAGAAGAGCCTGACGCTGCTTATCCTGCCTCCCGGGTTGGCTTGGGCTGAGGACGCATCGAGTCAGGAGGCGATCAAGTCTAGGGTCCTGGAGTTAAGCAGCCGCTGTGGGGGGAGGGAACGCCACTACCGGAACACCCTTCTCTTCCTCGCCGCAACCGCGAAAGGCCTGAGTAAGCTGCGCCAAGCACACCGCGAGTGTGCCGGACTCACGGGAGTTCAGTCCGACTACGGCGCGCAGCTTGATGAGGAACAGAAGGAGGATCTCAAGAAGAGATTGGAAGCGGCCGAGCGGGCTGCGCTCGAGGCGCTTGGGCCGGCGTATTCGGTGGCTTTGCGGGTGAGCGGCCAGAACGTGGAGAGTGTCTCCCTGACCGATGCTCGTCCCAGCTTCCCCGAACACCTGGCATACCTGTGGACAGTCCTCCTCGAAGAGGAAGAGTGGATTCTTCGTCGGGTCGGCTCCGTCACGCTTCAGAAAACGGGGCTCATACAGGAGGCGGGAGGCATTCGAGTCAAAGATGCCGTGGATGCGTTTCTCCGTTTCACCGACAAGCCGGCTATCGCGTCAAAGGAAGCGGTCACGTCAGGGCTTGCGCAGGCGTGCCAGGACGGCTTGATCGGGATCGGTCGTGGCGCCAGCCTTTCGAACCTTCAGGCTCGGTACTGTCGCCAAAGCGTATCCCTGGACCCAAATGAAGATGGACTCTGGATCATTCCCCCATTCGAACCCTCATTTGAGCCCGCTCGCGGGGCAACCGAGTCCACCCTCCCGGGAGGCACTGGAGACCAGCAGAGCACGACAGCCCAGCCACCGAAGACCGATGTGGAACCAAAGGCTACGCGCCGATTGGTTCGCCGGTTCGTCATCCGTGGCGCAGTGCCACAGGAAAGCTGGGCAGACATCTTCCGTAGCTTCGTAGGCCCTGCTGCGCGTATGCAATTGAGGCGGCTGCATCTTGGCATTGAGTTCGAACTCGAAGCAAGCCCAGAAAAGCCCCTTGACGCGGATGACCCGACGCTGAAGAGCATGCGGGAAGCTGCGAAACAGCTTGGGCTTACGCTTGAGCAGGAGTAATCCCACCGACCCCCCGGCTTACTGGATTGCGCTATTTTGGTCCGAAGGGAGACCTAGGGAACAACGGCGGGAGGAAGCTATGCGCTCCGTGCAAATCGGATCATCCAAACTGGAACTCGTCGAGGGAGACATCACGCAGCAAGAGACTGAGGCAATTGTCAACGCGGCCAATACCACCTTGCTGGGCGGGGGTGGGGTGGACGGCGCCATTCACCGGGCTGGGGGCCCGCAGATCCTGGAGGAGTGCAGGAAGATCGGTGGCTGCCCGACGGGTGAAGCCCGGGTCACCACGGGGGGACGCCTGCAAGCCAGGTGGGTGATCCACACCGTGGGTCCCGTCTACCGCGATGGGAAGCATCGGGAGCCGGAACTCCTGGCGAGTGCCTATGGGAACAGCTTGCGACTCGCGTCCGAGCGGGGGATCAAGAGCGTAGCCTTCCCCTCCATCAGCACCGGGGCCTACGGCTATCCAATGGCTGAGGCCGCGCGCATCGCCCTCCGCACCGCCATCGAGTACCTTCGCGAGCATCCAGAGATCCCCCTCGTGCGCTTCGTGCTCTTCGGTCAGGCTGCGCTTCGGACCTATGAGGCGGTCCTGGCCGACCTCTTGCGCAGCGGAGCCGCGGGTACGTCCACGCCTTCCGTCTGAAAAGCGAGTACCCATGCGTCGGGCCTGACTCCTCTCGAGTCAGGCCCGACGTTTTTGACAGACACGGAAGCCGAGATCAGGCCGCGGCAGCCCCGGAACGGAACCGGCGGGCCAGCGCAGGCAGGAACGGCGCGAGCCAGGTGAGGATGGTCAGGACGGCCAGGATGGCCGCGGTGGGCCGGGTGAAGAACTGGGTGAGGTCCCAGTCGCTCTTGATCATGCTCACCATGAAGTTCTGCTCGACGATCGGGCCCAACACCATACCCAGGACGATGGGGGCAACTGGAATGCCGTTGTTCTCGAAGAAGTAGCCCAGGATGCCCATGGCCAGCATGACCCCGACGTCGAAGAAGCTGTTGTTGATGGCGAAGGAGCCGACGATGCAGAACATTAGAATGGCCGGCATGAGGATGTTGCGGGGTACCTTGAGTATCGTGCCGCTCAGCTTGATGGCGAGGTAGCCGAAGGGCACCATCAGGATGTTGGCGATGATGAAGGAGATGTACACCGCATAGATCAACTCGGGCTGCTGCTGGAAGATCATGGGGCCCGGCCGCAGGCCCTTCATGAACAGGACGCCGATGACGATGGCCGTGATCGAATCCCCGGGGATGCCGAAGACCAGGGCCGGCACCCAGTCCCCCGCCAGGCAGGCGTTGTTCGCCGTGCCCGCGTCCACGATCGGCTCGATAGCCCCCTTCCCGTAGAGCTCGGGCTCTTTCGAGAAGCGCTTGGCGACAGCGTAGGCGATCCAGGCGGCGATGTCGGCACCCGCCCCCGGCAGGATTCCGATGAACACTCCGATCCCGCCCGCCCGGACCATGTTGAGCTTGTACTTCCACAGTGTCTTAGCGACGCCGCTGAAGATCTTCTCCGCCTTGACCGCGGTAATCGGGTACTGCAGGTGAGAGCTTCCCATGTTCCGCAGGATCTCCGACACGCCGAAGAGGCCGATCATCGCCGGGATGAAGTCCACGCCGTTGAGCAACTCGGTGCTGCCGAAGGTGAAGCGGGGATACCCCAGCGTGATGTCCAGGCCTACCGTGGAGAAAAAGAGCCCCACCAGGAGGGCCAGGCCGGCCTTGAGGGGAGAGGTGCTGGCGATCATGACGGTGGCCGAGAGACCCAGGGCCGCCAGCCAGAAGTACTCGAACGACGTGAACATCAGGGCCACCTCGGCCAGGAGCGGGGCCGAGGTCATGAGGACCACCGCCCCCATCAGGCCCCCGATGGCCGACGTGACCACGTCCACGCCCAGCACCAGCTCGGCCTTCCCCTGCTTCGTCAGCTCGTAGGAGTCATCCGTGTAGGCGGCCGACGAGGGGGTGCCCGGAATCCGCACCAGGGCCGCCGGGATGTCCCCGGCGAAGATGGCCATGGCCTCCATCGTCACGATGGCCACCAGGGCCGGCAGCGGGTCCATGAAGAAGGTGAAGGGCACGAGCAGCGCCGCCGCCATGGTGGCGGTGAGGCCTGGCACGGCGCCGACGAACAGCCCGTAGATGCTGCAGATGGTGATGGTGAGCATGAGCTTCCAGCTCGACAGCATTACCAGGGCGGTCCAAATATGATCGATCATTGCCCTACCACCAGAGAATGCCCATGGGCAGCGGGACCCGCATGATCTTGGCGAAGAGGAAATGCACGATGGTGTTGAACACGACGGCCACGATCAGGGCCTTCAAGGGCGGCACCTTGAGGCGCCACATGACCACGAACAGCAGCAGGGCCCCCATGATCAGGAACCCGAGCCGCTCCACAAACAGGATGTAGGCCAGCACCCCCACCAGGACGAACATGGCGTTGATGAAGGCGGGGTTCTTGTGGAGCTTGAGCCAGTCCACGTCCTCGGTCACGTCCCGGGCCCGCAGCCCCTGAGCGCTCACCAGCCCGCCGAAGGCGGCCATCAACCCCCCCAGGATCCGGGGGAAGAGGGATGGGCCGGGGTGGCCGGCCTCCAGGGTGGGGTAATTCAAGGTCCCGGCGATAATCAGGGCGCCGGCCGCAACGAAGCCGGCGCCCACTACGGTGTCACTGATCTTCATGTGCGAACTCGACTTGGGTTACTTCGTGATTCCCGCCTCTTTCATCAGGACGCCGAAGGTCGCATCCTGCTCGGCCAGGAACTTGGCGAACTCCGCCGACGGCTTGTAGAGGATCCCGAAGGGGCCGTCCTTCATGAAGTCGGTGAACTCCTTGCTCTTGACCACCTTGTCCATGGCCTTCTCGTACACGGCCACGATCTCGGCCGAGGTGCCCTTGGGCAGGGCGAAGCCACGCCAGGCGCCCATGGTCCAGTTGTACCCCAGCTCCTTCGCGGTTGGCACGTCCGGGAACACCGGATCCCGCGCCTCGGCCATGTTGGCCAGCGCCCGCACCTTCTTGGCATCGATCAGGGAGCGGCCCTCCACCAGGCTGGCGGTCACCACCTGCACCCCGCCTGCCACCAGCTCCTGCAAGCCAGTGGCGGCCCCGGTGCTGGGCACCCATGGCATGGCGTCCACAGGGATTCCGGCCGTCTTCAGTAGGCCGGCCCGCGCCAGATCCCAGATCCCGCCCTTGGCCGTGCCGGAGGCCTTGGCCTTGCCGGGGTTCGCCTTCACGTAGGCCAGCAGGTCCTTCAGCGTCTTCCACTCGGAATTGGCCGCCACCTGCACCCCGGCCGCGTCGATGTTCACCAGGGTAACCGGCGTGAACTCCTTGTAGGTGAGCGGGGTAAGCCCCAGCCAGTGCATCATGGCCAGCTCGACGGTCACAATGGTGAAGGTGTGGCCGTCCGGAGCCGCCGTCGCGCCCGCGGTGTGTCCGACGGCCCCGCCGCCGCCCGTCCGGTTCACGATGGTCACCGGCTGGCCGAGCTCCTTCTCCAGCAGGATGCCCACCATCCGGGCGACGCGGTCCGTTCCGCCGCCGGCCGCCCACGGGCAGATGAGCTGCACGGGACGACTGGCGGTCCAGGCCGCTTCCCCCTCGGTGGGCGACATGACGACAAAAGCGCCCACAGCCAAGAGCACGACGAGTCCGGTACTGATCCAGCGTCGCATGACTCCACCTCCTTTGAAGTGCGGTTCCCTACGATCCTGCCTTGCGATCCTCTGCTATAATACCATTGGGGGTGGCGGTATCATAGAAGTATCGTGGTATCAAGGCAGCTATGGTTGCGGGTCCGCAGAACCGGACGACCGCTCGGCGCAGCATCCAAGCGCCGCAGGCCACGAGGCTGCCCACTGGAAAAATCCGGAGCCCTGTGCTACGGTCCTTCTCGTGGGGAGCGTGCGCCGCACACAGTGCAAAACTGCGGGGGTAACCGGCCGGGGGTCTGGGCCCGGACTGGATTCACGGAGATATCTGACCAGGGGACGACTGGGGTTTCTCGCGGTGTCGGAGGGGGGACGATCGCTGACGATCATGGTGGGTCCGTTGCGTGGGCCAGAGCACCTGGAGCTGATCCGCCGCGCGCGGTTCTATCACGTCCCGGTGTCCGCCATTGCTGCCTCGCGAACGGCCGTGGCCTATATCGCGTTTTACGAGGGGGCCTCGCGCTTTCACGCGAAGACGGGGCTGATCCGGGAATATGCCGCAGTCGTGCGCGTCTCACGCGTGCGCCGGTGTGACCTGCCGGGCCTGACCTGGCCGGCTCGGGGTGCGCCGGACGCCCCCTACTATCGTTTTGACCTGGGACCGATCCAGCAGCTCGCTCGACCCATCACCAACCCGGACCGGCTTCGAGTGGCGTTCCGGTTCCCGGACTTCGAGCGACTCTGCGAGGCTGCAACGCTCCGGGAGTTGGGGAAACCGGAGTCCAGGATCAGAAAGCGGGAGAGCGAGAAGAAGAATCGGTGATGGGATCCAAGGACGTGTAGGGGGAGACATGAGTCGGGGTGTCGGGTCGCCCGCGGAGCTGCGGGCGAAAGTCAATCTCACCAAGAACGAGATCGCCCACCTGTGGAACCGCGGAGTCCTATCGCTTAAGGTCGAGGGTCCGGCGCGGAGGCGGACCTCGAACTCAGGTGCCCAGAGGCCCAGTCGGACCGGGGAACTCGCATCCTCATCAAGCGCGTGACGGCCGAGTGACCCCTCACCCTCCCCTCTCCCCAAGTTGGGG
>CAZXXV010000039.1:10668-14324 GCA_964644725.1 uncultured bacterium | reverse complement strand
AAGCCGAAGAGCAAAATCTTGGCGGAGGCTTTGATAGAATGGCTTCCTCGTGTTCTCCAATCGGTCGATCCCTTAATTTCAGAGAGCATCGACAAGGGAAGCGCGTGGCCTGACGGTCTTGACGAAAAGCTCAAAGCGGCAGAGGTAGGGATCTTCTGTCTCACGAGTGAAAACCTCTACCAGCCGTGGATTCATTTTGAAGCTGGCGCACTCTACATGAAGCTGGGACTAAAGCGTGTATGCCCATACCTCCTGGACGTTGACTACAGCGAGGTGCCATGGCCCTTGGCCCGCTTCCAGGCTACAAAGACAACGAAGCCGGAGACCCGGAAGCTGCTGGCAACCATCAATGAGGCTCTCGGCGAAGGCAGATTGAAGGAACGGGTGCTCGATGAGACCTTCGAAGTGTGGTGGGAGCGCCTCGAGGAGTCGATCAAGGCAGCTCAGGAGTTGCAGGCGCAGACCAAGCCGGCCAAGAGAGGCCCGGAGGAGATCCTCGAGGAGCTTGTCAATCTAGCTCGCTCTCAGTCGCGGCAGGTTGAGAGCCTCGAGGGTATAGTTTCACAATTGGTTGCCGCCTCCCAATTGGGCGGTTTCCCTTTTGGGGCGACTACGCCAGCAGATGTCCAGCATATGGCGGGTGCTGGAAAGAACCCCTATGCAAGTCTGCGTTCTTACATTCTTAGAACCCTTGCTGAGGGGACTGTGAGGAATCCACCGACCGACGTGACACCAGGGACTCCGTTACCGGGTACGCGAAGTGAGAGTAGCTGAGCCTTTCTCGCGGGCCCAGAGTCTGCAGCTCGAAAAGCCGGACCCTGCCGGCCTGGCCTGTGGTTGCCCATCCTCGCTCTCGTTCCTTCAGAGGCGAAGGTGGCGGAGTTGCTGGAATGAACGGACTCGAAAGCTCCACCCACCACGACAGGAGGGGCAGGCAATGAGCTTAAAGAAAATCGAACTCTACCGGGGGTTCAACATCTACACGGAGGAGCTGCGGGGTGGGATCTGGGGAACCTCTGTGGTCGAGGTTCCCTCAGGAGAAGCTGATGTTATCCGCACGCCTTCCCAGGGGCGTTTGCCGGGAGAGTATCAATCCAAGGAGGCTGCACTGGAAGCGGCAAGGGCGCATATTGATCGGATCCAGAAGAACAGAAAGAACAGAGCCAGCCAGGGAGCAGGGTAGGCAAGCGCCCCCGCGCGGCTGCCATTGCCGGGGGCATGGCTCAAGACCTCTAGCCTTAGAGCGGACTTTCATCGCCCTGCATGTGGAGGCGGGGACGCACCCGAAGCTGGTGCAGACCTGGGTGGGGCACAGTAACATCAAGCTCACGATGGACGTCTACGGGAAGCTGGCCGGGGAGATGGCGCTGGCCGAGGAGCAGGAAGATCGGCTTAACGATCTGGCGTTCAAGGCGCCCGCCGCTCCGGCGTGATTCCTGGTAAACATCTGGTAAACATGAGCCTCCAAAACAGGCTAAAACGGGCTGGAACGCCCTGAAAGACAAAAGCCGTAAATGCTTGACAAACCGGAACATCTTGGAATATCCTGCAACTCCATGCAAGCACTTGGTTCGCTTGACACGCAAGAGGTCGGCGGTTCAAGACCGCCCGTGCCTACCACCTCTTCTCTCGTGACGGCATAGTGGATGTCCTGAGCATCACGATTCAGGTGGTGTCGTGATGCTCTTTTATTCTGTGGATGCCGATGGCTGACGCCGAAATCCTGCTCACCGATGGCCGGCGCGCGCGCGTCCCGGCCGGACAGCCGATCCTCGCCACGCTCCAGTCCCTGGGCGAGGCGGCGGCGCATTCTGCCGTCGCGGCCGCGTGGAACGGCCAGATTCTGGACTTCATGACACCCGTCCCTCCCGATGCGTCCCTCACGCTGGTTCCGCCGGATTCGGCCGAGGGTTTGCAGGTGCTCCGGCACAGCGCGGCTCATCTGATGGCGGCGGCGGTCCAGGCCCTGTTCCCCGAGGCCAAATTCGCCATCGGCCCGGCCATCGAGGATGGCTTCTATTACGACATGGAACTCCCGCGGCCTCTGGCGCCGGAGGACCTGCCGGTGATCGAGGCCAAGATGCGGGAGCTGGCGGCCCAGCGACTGCCGTATGAGCGCCGCGAGATGGGGATGAGCGAGGCGCTGGCCTGGGCCCGCGAGACCCACCAGGATTACAAGGTCGAGATCCTCGAAACGATTCGGCAGTATGGCACATCGAGACCCGAGACCCGAGACCCGCGAGCCGAGATCAAGGAGTTAGCCGGTGAGGTGGAATCCGGAACAGCCTCGGTGAGCTTCTACCAGACCGGGACGTTCGTGGACCTCTGCCGCGGGCCCCACGTTCCCGATACGTCCTGGCTGACGGCGTTCCGCCTGACGCACATCGCCGGGGCGTACTGGCGCGGGGACGAACGGCGTCCCATGCTCCAGCGCATCTACGGGACCGCCTTCCCCACGCAGGAGGCGTTGGACCAGCACCTGTTCCGGCTGGAGGAGGCGCGTCGGCGCGACCACCGCCGCCTGGGGCGGGAGCTGGACCTGTTCAGCGTGGCGGACGAGGTGGGTGGCGGCCTGATCCTGTGGCACCCCAAGGGAGGGATCGTTCGCACGCTCATCGAGGACTTCTGGCGGGACGAGCACCTGAAGAACGGCTACGACCTTGTCTACACCCCCCACGTGGGCCGGGCCAAGCTGTGGCAGATGAGCGGTCACCTGGAATTCTATCAGGACCTGATGTACCCCCGCATGGAAGGGGACGGGAACGACTACTACGTCAAGCCGATGAACTGCCCCTTCCACATCATGATCTACCAGTCCAAGGTGCGGAGCTACCGCGACCTGCCCCTCCGGTTCGCCGAGCTGGGAACGGTCTACCGCTTCGAGCGAGCCGGCGTGCTGCACGGCCTCCTGCGGGTGCGGGGGTTCACCCAGGACGACGCCCACATCTTCTGCACGCCGGAGCAGATGGACGAAGAGATCACGCGGGCGGTCAAATTCAGCCTGTTCCTCCTTCGCACTTTCGGATTCAAAGAGTACGAGGTGTACGTGGCCACCCGTCCCGAGAAGTTCGTGGGTGATCCCGGGGACTGGGAGGTGGCCGCCGAGGCGCTGAAGCGCGCCGTGGAGCGCGCGGGCCAGTCCTACGAGGTAGACCAGGGTGGCGGCGCCTTCTACGGGCCCAAGATCGACATCAAGGTCAAGGACGCCCTGGGGCGCCCGTGGCAGTGCACCACGGTCCAGTTCGACTTCAACCTCCCCGAACGGTTCGGCATCAACTTCGTGGGCGAGGACAACCGCCAGCACCGGCCTTTCATGGTGCACCGGGCGTTACTGGGCTCCATGGAGCGTTTCCTGGGTGTCCTGATCGAGCACTATGGGGGCGCCTTCCCGACCTGGCTGGCCCCGGTGCAGGCGCGGGTCCTGCCGGTGGCGGACCGCCATCGCGAGTACGCCGCGCGCGTGGTGGCCCGGCTGCAGGCGGAGGGCCTGCGGGGCGAGGCGGACACCCGCAACGAGAAGATCGGCTTCAAGATCCGGGAGGCGGAAGTCCAGAAGATTCCATATATCCTGGTGGTGGGTGACAAGGAAACGGCAGCGGGGACGGTGTCGGTCCGCCTGCGGGGCGGCCAGGATCGCGGCGTGATGCCCCTGGCGG
>CAZXXV010000039.1:0-10568 GCA_964644725.1 uncultured bacterium | reverse complement strand
ACGGTGTCGGTCCGCCTGCGGGGCGGCCAGGATCGCGGCGTGATGCCCCTGGCGGACTTCGTCACCACGCTGGCCACTGAAAACAAGCCGCAGGCTGCCTGATCCGGCGGCCGCCCTTCGCGGCTGGAGGTGGGGCCATAAGCAAAGGCCTTCGTGTCAACGAGCGGATCCGCATCAAGGAAGTGCGGGTGATCAGCCCGGACGGGACGCAGCTCGGCATCCTGCCGATCGAGCAGGCGCTGCAAACCGCCTACGACCAGCACCTGGATCTGGTCGAGGTGGCGCCCGAGGCCCGGCCGCCGGTTTGCCGGATCATGGATTACGGCAAGTACCGGTACGAGCAGGCCAAGAAGGCCCGGGAGGCGAAGAAGAAGCAGACGATCATCGAACTCAAGGAGATCAAGCTCCGCCCGAAGACGGAGGAGCACGATTTCCAGTTCAAGGCGCGACACGCCGAGCGCTTCCTGAAGGAAGGGAACAAGGCGAAGATCACCATGATGTTCCGGGGGCGCGAGATGATCCGCATGGACCGGGGGAAGGCGGTGCTCGAGCGGTTCGTGGAGGCATTGAAGGAAGTGGCGGTGGTCGAGCAGGCGCCCAAGGTCGAGGGCCGGAACATGACGATGATTCTGGCCCCGAAGCATTGACAGGCAATGACCAATGAGCCAATGACCAATGTCCAATGAGGCCGGCGGGTCGATGCCGGCGGAGTATCATCGCGCGAAGCTGTAACCCCCGGATTTACCCCGGGGAAGATGCCGGCGAGTTTATCCCGCCGGAGGATCAATCCGCCTATGGCGGATACCCCCTGGGTTTATCCCAGGGGATGAGTGGCGAGGAGAGGGCTTTCATGCCGAAGATGAAGAGCAACAAAGGCGCCGTCAAGCGATTCAAGAGGACCGGCACCGGGAAGCTGCGGCGCGCCCATTCATCCAAGAGCCACCTGCTGACCGGGAAGTCCGGGAAGCGCATGCGCCCCCTCCGCAAGGGGACGCTGGTGGACCCCGCGGACCTCAAGCGGATGAAGATACTGGTTCCGTACATATGAACCAGGATTTCGGATTTCGAATTGCGGATGGCGGATTTGGTTTCACAGGTTGAGCGTTGAGGGTCTAAATCCAGAGGGAAGCGAGGAGCACGCATCATGCCACGCGCGAAGGGTGGGTTCAAGACACGGAGGCGACGGAACCGCGTCCTGAAGCAGGCAGAGGGATACTGGGGCAAGCGCAAGAGCAGCTTCCGGAGCGCGCAGGAGGCAGTGGACCGGGCGCTGGCCTACAGCTACCGGGACCGGCGGAACCGCAAGCGGGAGTTCCGAAACCTGTGGGTGATTCGCATCAATGCGGCCGCGCGCCTGGTCGGCCTCTCCTACAGCCGCCTGATGGGCGGCCTGCGCAAGGCCGGGGTCACCGTGGATCGCAAGATCCTGGCGGACCTGGCGGTACGGGATGCGGCCGCCTTCAACGCACTGGCGGAGCTGGCCAAGGGGCAGGCCGCCGCGTAGCCGCCGGATCGGTTTTACCCTGCTGCGCCCCGACGCTCTCGGGGCGCTTTTTTTGCCAAAGGCCGATCCCGATGGCATGAGTAACAGGGGCCCCGGCTCGTCTGAGACAAGGTTCCGTCCCGCCTGTCGGGAGGCACTGGAGTCAAAGGGATAGGCCGAATATGGATTTCGGCGCATGACAGACATTTCACGAGGGCTGGCGTCCCTGGAAGCCGAGGCACAGGCGGCCCTGGAAGCCGCCGCGGACGAGGCTGCCCTGGAACAGGTGCGGGTGTGCTACCTCGGCCGCAAGGGGTCTCTGGCGGCAATCCTGCGCGGCCTCGGCGATCTGGATCCGGCCGAGCGGCCCGCCATCGGCAAGGTAGCCAACGAGGTGAAGCAGCGGCTGGAGGAGGCGCTCGCGGCGCGGCGCGAGGCGCTGGAGGAGGCCGCTCGGGCGGCGGCCCTGGCGGCGCAGCGCGTGGACGTGACCCTCCCGGGCCGGCCGATCCCGATGGGGCGCCTGCACCCCAGCACGCAGATCCTCCGGCGGATCTGCCAGATCTGGGCAGACATGGGATTCCAGATCTATCGCAGCCGGGACATCGAAACCGAGGCGATGAACTTCGAGTTGCTGAACATTCCGGCCCACCACCCGGCCAGGGACATGTGGGATACCTTCTACACCACGATGGATGGCATCCTGCTCAGGACCCACACCTCCCCGGGGCAGATCCGGGCCATGCGGGAGTACTGCCCGGAACCCATCCGGGTCATCTTGCCGGGGATGTGCTACCGCTACGAGCAGATCACTGCCCGGTCGGAGATCCAGTTCCACCAAGTCGAGGGACTGGCCGTCGGGCGCCACGTGACCATGACCGACCTCAAGGGGACGCTGATCAATTTCGCTCACCGCATGTTCGGCGCCGAGCGGCGGGTACGGTTCCGAGCCAGCCACTTTCCGTTCACCGAGCCCAGCGCCGAGATGGATGTGGAGTGCATGCTCTGCGAGGGAAAGGGCTGTGGGGTGTGCAAGCAGACCGGGTGGCTGGAGATCCTGGGCTGCGGCATGGTCCACCCCGAGGTGCTGCGCAGCGGCGGCTATGACCCGGCGGTCCACTCGGGGTTCGCCTTCGGGATGGGCCCCGAGCGCATCACCATGCTGCGACACCGGATCGAGGACATTCGCTACTTCTGGGCCAACGACCTCCGCTTCCTCGAACAGTTCTGACGGAGATCCGCCGTCCCTGACGGGCGGCTCCTTGCGGACCCACGATCGATGCGCGTGCCCATCAGCTGGCTGAAAGAGTACGTGGACATTTCCCTGCCGGTCTCCGAGCTGGCCGAGCGCCTGACGTTCGCCGGGCTGGAAGTGGCGAGTATCGAGACCATCGGCCTGCCCGGCGCCGCACTGCCCTGGGATCCGAAGCGGATCGTGGTGGGGGAGGTCCTGGAGATCCGGCCGCATCCCAACGCGGACCGGCTCGTGCTAGCGACGGTAGCATACGGTGCCTGCCAGCCCAAGACAGTGGTGACGGGCGCGCCGAACCTCCGGGTAGGGGAGAAGGGACAGAAGGTGGTCTTCGCCCTGGAGGAGGCCCGCCACTGGGATGGGTACAGCGCCACGCATGAGATCACCACCCTCAAGGGACGGAAGGTCCGGGGGATCTACTCCGACGGGATGGTCTTGTCGGAGAAGGAGCTGGGCCTCTCGGACGATCACACCGGCGTCCTCATCCTGGACGCGCAAGCGCCGGTGGGGACGCCCCTGGCGGACTACCTGGGGGACGTGGTCCTCGACCTGGAGATCACGCCGAACATGGCCCGATGCATGTCCGTGCTCGGGGTGGCCCGGGAGGTGGCAGCGCTGACCGGCGGGCGGGTGCGGTATCCCCAAATCCAGATGCAGGCCGAAGGGGCTCCGATCGAGGGGCGCGTGGAAGTCGCCATCGAAGATCCCGCCCTGTCCGCTCGCTACACGGCGACCTTGATTGCCGGGGTCGCCATCGGACCATCACCCGAGTGGATGCGGCGCCGGCTGCGCCTGGCGGGCATCCGGCCCATCAACAACATCGTGGACGTGACCAACTACGTGATGCTGGAGTGGGGCCAGCCGCTGCACGCCTTTGACTACGACGTCCTGGTGCGCCGCGCCAGGGGGATCCCGCGCATCACGGTCCGGCCCGCCAAGGCGGGTGAAACGCTGACCACGCTGGACGGGGTGACGCGCGCGCTCACGCCCGAGCGGCTGCTGATCGCGGACACGGCAGGCCCCATCGCCGTGGCTGGCGTGATGGGCGGGGCCGAAACCGAGGTCACCGACGGCACGCGGACCATCCTGCTGGAGTCGGCCAACTTCCACTTCGTCTCCATCCGCAAGACCACGCAGGCGCTGAAGCTGCCCAGCGAGGCCAGCACCCGATTCGGCCGGGGCGTCCCGCCCTCCTCGGCGGTCCCGGCCGCCATGCGCGCCACGGAGTTGATGCGGTCGCTGGCTGGCGGGACGATCGCCCGGGGCGTGGCCGACTGCTACCCGGCCCCCCAGGTCCCCTCGGTGGTTACCCTGACGACCGAGGAGGTGAAACGCATCCTGGGTATGGATCTCCCCCGGGCCGAGATCGAGTGGATCCTCACGGCCCTCGAGTTTCGGTGCGAGCCCGAGGGCGAGACGGCATTGCGGGTGACTGCCCCCGACCATCGGCTGGACATCGGGACGGGTGTCCAGGGGGCCGCGGACCTCATCGAGGAGGTGGCGCGGATCTACGGATACGACCGGATTCCCGTGACCGAGATGGCGGACGAACTGCCGCCGCAGCGGGATCGGGTGTCCGTGGATCTGGAGGAGCGGGTGCGGGACCTCCTGGCGGTCGCCGGGCTCCAGGAGGTGATCACCTACCGCCTGACGACGCCCGAACGCGAGGCCGCCCTGGTCCCCGGGAACGCCTCGGTCGCGGAGCGGCCCTACATCCGACTCGCCAATCCCATCAGCGCCGATCGGGTGGTGATGCGACAGACCCTGTTGCCCGGCCTCCTGGAGGTCATGGCGCAGAACGCGCGGCTTCGCGAGCGGCTCTGGTTCTTCGAGGTCGGTCCGGTCTATCTCCCGAACGGCGCGGGCGAGCTACCGGCCGAACCGCGACGGCTGGCCATCGGCGTGGCCGGACGGGTGGTACCGGCCTCGTGGCGAGATACGGATCCCTGTGGCGCTGACTTCTTCGATCTCAAGGGGGTGGTGGAGGTGCTCCTCTCGGGGCTGCACCTCGGGGCGGTTGCCTTCGAGCCGGCGACCCATCCGACGTTCGCGCCGGGTCGCACGACCCGTGTCCTCGTCGAGGGCCACGAGGTGGGCTTCCTGGGCGAGGTCCATCCGCAGGTGCGATCGGCCTTTGACCTGCCGCCTGGACCGGTCTGCCTGGCAGAGTTCGACCTGGATGCACTCCTGGCGTGCGTCCGGTTGACGTATCGCGTGGCGGCCGTTCCCCGGTTCCCCCCGGCGCTGCAGGACATCGCCCTGGTCGTCAACGAGGAGGTATCGGCGGCCGACCTCACGGCGGTCGTCCGATCTGCGGGCGGGCCGTTGCTTGCTGATGTCCGCCTCTTCGATGTGTACCGGGGACCACAGCTTCCCTCCGGCCAGAAGAGCCTGGCGTTCTCCCTCGTATTTCAGGCGGCGGATCGGACGCTGACCGATGCGGAAGTGGAGGCGGAGAAGCACCGCATCGTCGAGGCGGTGGCACGGCGCCTGGGGGCCCGACTGCGATCCTGAGGACGCCCCGGCCTGTGATCATTCCCAAATCCCGCCACCGGAGAATTGCCCCTTTACAAAGGTCTGGGGCTTTGGTAGGGTCTCCTCGATTTCATGGGGTAGACCAGATGGACGCGGTGTTGGAGCGGCTTGCCGCTCTCGAGGCGAAAGTTCGTGAGACCCTGACAGGGCTGGAGGACGCTCGCCGCGCCCGGGAGGCGCTGCAGGCGCAGATCCGGGCCCTGGAGGCGGACCTTCGCGCGCGCGAGCAGGAGATTGTGAGCCTCATGGCGGAGCGGGAGCGGGATGGGGCCGAGCTGGCGCGCCTGCGCGGCGAGCGGGATGAGGTGCGCACCCGGGTGGAGGGACTGCTCACCGAGATCGCGCGTCTCGAGGCGGCCGTGCAGGGGGCCGGGGCCTGAGGCTTGTGTCGAAGGAGTCAGGGGATGACGGCCGGCGAAGGGGTCACCGAGGTCGAGATCTTCGGTGAGCGCTACACGCTGCGGGCGACCGACAGTCCCGAGTACCTCAACCGGGTGGCGGAGTACGTGGATGGCAAGTTCCACGAGGTGGCCAAGGAGAGCCCCGCGCTCCCCCCTGTCAAGGTGGCGGTGTTGGCATCGCTGAACATCGCCGACGATCTGTTCAAGCGGGACGAGGCGAAACATCGGGTCGAGCAGGAACTCTTGGCCCGGATTGACGGGATCTTCCAACTGCTGCATCGTGGAGGCGTGGCGGAATAGCTTGGCGAGGTAATCGGCGTGGCGCCACGGTAGGAAGGTGCGGCAGGGCGTGGAAAGGGCTTGCAACGGGGAACGACCTGTGCTAGCGTTTCTGGCGGAAATCAGGGATAGCAAGAACCCCTACCGTGCGCGTGATGCGGTAACTTTTTTTGAGCCAACACCCTTAGAACGGGGATCCCTCCAAGAATGCGGTGAGCAGGCCTCTCCGCCTCGGCGGAGGGGAAGCCTAAAGCGTTTGCGGGATCCCCACCTGGTTATCCAGGTTCAAACAGGGACCGGCACACGGCACAATGGTAGGGGTTGTTTCTTTTCCAGCGCGGTAGACCGCCCTCCCTGCTCCGCCGGCATCAGGTTGTCCTGACTCCATCCGCCCCTCTCCCCCCTGCATGCGGCTTTCCTAGCGCCTCGCATCCTTAGGCTTCGCGTGGCCTCGCGGACTGCGCGACATGGCGCCCCGCGCGGCCGAGCGCTTCGCCTTGATTCCGATCGGACCAGGTGCATGGCAACGGGTCGGTTCCGCCAAGGCGGAATGCGATCCTGTGAGTGGGCAAGGACGAGGGAGGGATTCCCGTGGATATGTGGGCCACCATCGTGCTGGTGTTGGCGATGGGCCTGCTGGGGCTGGCCATTGGCTGGGCCCTGGAACGCCAACGTCAGAATCGACTGAAGCAGCAGGCGGAGGACGAGGCCAAACGGCTCGTCCGGGAGGCAGAGCGCGAAATCCAGGCGCGTCGGAAGGAGGCCGACCTGGAGATCAAGGGCCGGACGCTCCAGGCGCGGACCGAGTTTGAGCAGGAGACGCGGGCGCGCCGGGAGGAGTTGCAGGCGCTTGAGAAACGCCTCAACCAGCGCGAGGAGATCCTGGATCGCAAGCTGGAGGTGTTGGATCGCCGCGAGCGCGAGCTTGGGGGGCGGGAGCAGGACCTCCGGACCCGGGAGGCGACCGTGGCCCAGCAGGAGGGACACTGGCGCCGCCTGGTGGAGGAGGCCCAGCGGAAACTGGAGCAGGTGGCCGGCATGACATCTGAGGAGGCCAAGGTAAAGCTCATGCAGGCCCTGGAGGACGAGGCCAAGCTCCATGCTGCCGCCCGCATCAAGCGCATCGAGGACGAGGCCAACGAACTGGCCGAGGAGCGGGCCAAGCAGATCATCGGGCAGGCCATCTCCCGGATTGCCTCCGAGTACGTGGCGGAGGCCGCGGTGTCGGTGGTGGATCTGCCCAGCGATGACATGAAGGGCCGCATCATCGGCCGCGAGGGACGGAACATCCGCGCCCTGGAAAAGGCCACGGGGATCGACATTATCGTGGACGACACCCCCGAAACCATCATCCTGTCCGGGTTCGATTCGGTCCGCCGCGAGATCGCCCGCGTGGCCATCCAGCGCCTGATCCAGGACGGTCGCATCCACCCGAGCCGCATCGAGGAGATGGTGGAGAAAGTCACCAAGGAGGTTGAGAAGGACATCCGGGAGTCAGGGGAGCAGGCCTGTTTCGAGCTGGGGATCACCGGGCTGCACCCCGAGCTCGTCCGGATGGTGGGACGGCTGAAGTACCGGTACAGCTACTCCCAGAACCAGCTCGCCCACACCAAGGAGGTGGCGATGCTGGCCGGCCTCTTGGCGGCGGAGCTGGGCCTGGACGTGAAGGCGCTGAAGCGCGCGGCGCTGCTCCACGACATCGGCAAGTCGGCGGATCAGGGCACGGAGACGTCCCACGCACTCCTGTCGGCGGAGCTCGCCAAGAAGTACAACGAGGATCCTCGGGTGGTGAACATCATCGCCGCCCACCACGAGGAGGTGGCCCCGCAGTACCCGGAGGCGGTGATCCTCCAGGCAGCCGACACCCTGTCGGCCGCCCGGCCCGGCGCCCGGCGCGAGATCATGGAGACCTACGTCAAGCGCCTGGCCAAGCTGGAGGAGATCGCGACCTCTTTCAAGGGCGTGGAGAAGTGCTTCGCCATCCAGGCGGGCCGGGAGATCCGGGTCGTGGTCGAGAGCGAGCAGGTGAATGACCAAGCCGCCTACGTGCTGGCCCGGGATATCGCCAAGCGCATCGAGGATGAGATGGAGTATCCGGGGCAGATCAAGGTCACGGTCATCCGCGAAACCCGCGCGGTCGAGTACGCCCGCTAACCCGGATAGTTCACGAACAGAACCGTCAGTTATCCGGATCAAATGACCAATGACCAATTTCCAATGACCCCGCCTGGGCGGGGTGGTGGGCGCGCAGAGCGCGCCGTCAACCGGTGTCATTCGATTGGGATCCGCAATTGGTCATTGGCCATTGGGATTTGGTCATTGCCATGAGGATTCTGTTCATCGGCGACATCGTCGGGCAGCCGGGGCGCCAGATGGTGGCTCGCCACCTGAAGGCTCTCGTGGCGGATTCCGGGGCCGAGATGGTCCTGGCCAACGCCGAGAATGCCGCGGGGGGCTTCGGCATCACGCCTTCCGTCGGGGAAGAGCTGTTCAGTCTGGGGATTGACCTCCTCACCTCCGGCAATCACGTCTGGGACAAGAAGGAGGCCGAGGGCTACCTGGCGAAGGAGAGCCGGGTGCTGCGGCCGGCCAACTATCCAGAGGAGGCGCCCGGCGTAGGCGTCCACATCCTTCGCAAGAAGGGCCGGATGCTGGGCGTGCTGAACCTCCAGGGCCGGGCGTTTCTCCCGTCCATTGACTGCCCCTTCAAGACGGCTGATCGGGAGCTGGCGCAGGTCTCCCAGGTCACCGACACCATCCTCGTGGATTTCCACGCCGAGGCGACGGCGGAGAAGCAGGCGTTCGGCTGGTACCTGGATGGGCGCGTCTCGGCGGTGGTCGGCACCCACACCCATGTCCAGACGGCAGACGAGCAGATCCTGCCCGGCCGAACGGCCTACATCACAGATGTGGGCATGACGGGCCCGCGGAACTCAGTCATTGGGATCAAGCCGGAGGATGCCATCCAGAAGTTCATCACCCAGATGCCCAGGAAGTTCACCCTGGCCCACGGACCGATACAGCTGTGCGCGGTGGTGGTGGACGTCGGAGACGACGGCCGAGCCCGGAGCATTACTCGCCTCCAGATCTGCGACGACTAGCCCGTACAGGCGAGACGTGATGTGTTCCGAATCCCTTTCTGTGTCCTTGTCCGTATAGGCTATCGCTCAGTGAAGGGCAAGTGATGCAGGGGGGCAGAGGCACCCAAAGGGTACCCGAGGAGCGGAGGGGCGAAGACGTGAGCCGTGGGTCGAACCCATCCACGCCTCATCAGTCTTGCGCCATGAGCCATCAGCCATGAGCCACACAGCGCGGATCATTGACGGGAAGAAGATCGCCGCCGCGGTTCGGGAGGAGATCCGCCTGCGCGTCCTCCAGCTCAAAGAGGCCACGGGAAGGGTCCCGGGCCTGGCCGCCGTACTCGTGGGCGACAACCCGGCCTCTGCCTCCTACGTTCGGTCGAAGACGAAAGCCTGCCAAGAGGCCGGCATTTTCTCCCGACAACTCACCCCGCCGGGCGACATCCCTCAGGTCGAGTTACTCCAGATCATCCACGAGCTGAACCACGATCCGGCCATCCACGGCGTCCTGGTGCAGTTGCCGCTTTCGACCCACCTCGACGAGCGAACGATCCTGGAGGCGGTGGATCCCCACAAGGATGTGGACGGGTTCACCTTCGCCAACATCGGCCGTTTGGTGGAGAATCAGGCGCGGTTCGTCCCCTGTACGCCGGCCGGAATCCTCGAACTCCTGAATCGGGAGGGCATCGAGGTCAAAGGGAAGCACGCGGTGGTGGTGGGGAGGAGCGAGATCGTGGGGAAGCCGGTGGCGTTCCTGCTGCTCCACCGCCATGCGACGGTAACTATCTGCCATTCGCGCACGGCGGACCTCGGCGCCGAGACTCGCCGCGCCGACATCCTGGTAGCCGCAGTGGGCCGGCCTCGCCTGATCACGGGGGCGATGGTCAAGCCCGGTGCGGTGGTGATTGACGTGGGGATCAACCGCGTGGAAGGGAAGCTGGTGGGCGACGTGGACTTCGAGTCCGCCGTCGAGGTGGCGTCCGCCATCACCCCCGTCCCCGGCGGCGTCGGCCCCATGACCGTCGCCATGCTCCTCCGCAACACCCTGCTCGCTTTCGAATGATCTGTCGCCCCAGAGGTGGCGTAACCACCTCCGCTTTCGCCTTCCGGTCTTGACCTCTCCCCGGCATGTGCGCCCCTTCGCCGCCACCGAGCGCAATAGCCATCGATGCAGAGAAGGCATTTGATCGGGCGAGCAATATCGTGTAACTTAGACCCATGGATGGAGAGGCGGGCATGCTGGCGCTCGTGCGGCAAGCCGCACGCAGGAAGATGCTATTCTTGCCGCATGCGGTCCGCCAGATGGCTCGACCTGAACGGATGATCACCCCCACGGAGGTCCGGGAGGCAATTGAACGCGGCACGGTGATAGAAGACTACCCGGGCGATCCGCGAGGTCACAGTTGCCTGGTACTTGGATACGGAGATGCGGGACGCGCTATCCATGTTGTGTGTGCACCCAAAGAGGATTATCTGGCCATCATAACGGCGTACCTACCAGACAAGAACGAATGGACGGAGGATCTCAGGGCCAGGAG
>CAZXXV010000038.1:0-14329 GCA_964644725.1 uncultured bacterium | reverse complement strand
GACTCATCCTCTCGCATCAGGACGGCCAGCGCGGCAAGCGACTCCACGATCCGCGGGTTGTATTCCTTCGCCAGCAACGGGAGCAGATGGTGCCGAATGCGATTCCGGAGGTAGGCATCCGAGGCGTTGCTGGCATCGGTGCGAAAGGCGAGACCGCGTGCGGCCGCATAGGCCTCCACCTCGGCCCGCGAGACAGTGAGGAGCGGTCGCAGGATGCGACGGCGCACCGGCGGGATTCCGGCCAAGCCGCGGGGTCCCGTCCCCCGGAGCAGGTGGAGCAGTACGGTCTCAGCCTGGTCATCCAGGGTATGGGCGACGGCGATGCGGGAAGCCCGCACCCGCGCCGCGATGGCGTCCAGGCAGGCATATCGCGCCGCCCGGGCCCACGCCTGCACCGATTCGCCCCGGCGCCGCTCCGCCGGATCCAGCCGACACACGCTGGCGGCGAGGCCTCGCCGCGCCGCCTCGGCCACGACGAAGGCGGCATCGCGGTCGGCGGCCTTGCCCCGGAGGCCGTGGTGCACGTGGGCCACGTGTAGCCGGAGGCCCAGGCGATCCTGGAGGCGAGCCAGGACGTCGAGGAGCACCGTAGAATCCACCCCGCCCGAGACAGCCACCAGCGCGCGCTCCTCGCGGCTCACGCCCGCCTCCCGGAGGGCGCTCACGACCCGATTGACCAGGCTGACCTTGGGCATCCCCTGTGCGCTCCGTCCTTCGCGTCGACTCGCGATTCACTGTAGTCAAGCCGCCCGTCGCCGTCAACCGAAATTCCCCCTGCTCCGAGCGCACGGATGCCCGATAGATTCCCCTTGAAAGCGCAGCCCCGCCTCTGCTATGGTTGCCGACCATGGAAACCCAGACGCCCGACACGGTGCTGGTGGTAGATGACGAGCGCTTCGTGCGCGAACTGTGCGTCGAGATCATCGCCGGCGAGGGCTATCGGGTCCTGGCCGCGCAGGATGCCGACGAGGGGCTGCGCCTCGCCCGGGAGGAGCCCGTGGGGGCAATCCTCCTGGACCTGATGCTGCCAAAGACCAGCGGCTTCGAGGCGCTCCAGATCCTCGGGCGCGAGCAGCCGGACATCCCGGTGGTCATCATGACCGCCCACTCGTCGCAGAGCCGGGTCATTGACCTGCTCAAGCTCGGGGCGTACGACTTCCTCCTCAAGCCGTTCGAGCCGGCCGACCTCATCTACGCCACCCGCCGCGCCCTGGAGCGCCATCACCTGCTGACGGAGAACAAGCGGCTGGTCCGGGAACTCCAGGACCGAGTCCAGGCCCAGACGCTGGAGATCAATCGGGGCCGGCAGCTCCTGGAGAACATCATCTCCCACATGGGCAGCGGCCTCCTGGTCACGGATCGCGACGGGCGGATCTGGATGATCAGCCAGCACGGACAGGCGACGCTGGGGGTGACCACAGACCAGGTGGTGGGCAAACGGCTGCTCGACCTGTTCCCGGGGGCCGGGCCGCTTTTAGACGTGCAGGTGGACACCATCCTGCGGGAGCTGGATCTTTCCTCCCTCGACGGACGCAGCGTGCCCCTGGGATTCAACAACTCGCGCCTCCTGGATGCGGCGGGGCAGCCCGAGGGGACGATCATCATCTTCCGCGACCTCTCCGACCTCCGGGCCATCCGAGCCGAGGCGCGGCGCAAGGATCGCTTGGCCGCCATCGGCGAGGTGGCCGCGGGCGTCGCCCACGAGATCCGCAATCCGCTCTTCGGGATCAGCTCGGTGGCGCAGATCCTCAAGACCGAAGTGAAGTTCGACCCCGTGCACCAGGAGCTGCTGGCGGCCATGCAGGCCGAGATCAAGCGCCTGAATGTCCTGGTGGAGGATCTGCTCCACTATTCCCGGCCCTCCAAGCTGCAGCGCACGCCGCAGGCCCTGGAGCAGATCTGGGACGAGATCCTCGGTCTGGCCAGAGAGGAGCTGGCCGAGGCCAAGGTGCAAGTGATCCGGGACATCGGAGCGGGGCTCCCCACGGTCCTGGCGGACGGGGACAAGCTGCGCCAGGTGTTCCTGAACCTGCTCAAGAACGCCATCCAGGCGACGCCGCCGGGCGGCCGGATCACCATCCGGCTCCAGCGGGCTTCGCGCGGCAGGCTCCCCGCACCGGTGCAGCACAGCCTGGATCTGCAGGCTGGCACCGGCGAGCCGTCCCGCGAGTTCCTGGTGAGCGTGGTCACCGACACCGGAGTCGGCATCCCGGCGGCGGACTTGGACCGGGTCTTCGACCTCTTCTTCACGACGAAGTCCACCGGGTCGGGCCTGGGTCTGGCGATCTGCCGGCGCATCGTGGAGGATCACGGCGGCGCCATCGGCATCGAGAGCACCGAGCAGGTCGGGACCACCGTCACCGTGGTGCTTCCCCTGTCGCCCGCTCCGTAGCCGGCCCCGTCGCATCGCCCTGGCGCGACCAGGGTGGCGAGTCCAATGGCAGCAACCGTCCTGATCGTTGACGACCAGCCGACCATCCGGAAGAGCCTCCGGCACCTCTTGGAGCGCAAGGGCTACCGCGCCTGCGAGGCGGACAGCGGTACCACGGCGATCCAGGCGGCCCAGGCGGAGGAGCCGGAGGTGATCCTCCTCGACCTCAGGCTTCCCGACGGCGACGGCCTGGAGATCCTGGAACGCCTCCAGGGCGTGTGCCCCGAGGCCGCGGTCATCCTGCTCACCGGGCACGGCAGCGTCGAGGTGGCCGTCACGGCCATCAAGAAAGGCGCCGAGGATTTCCTCGAGAAGGATCCCGGTAGCCTGGAGGTGACCGAGCTTCGGGTTGAAAGGGCGCTGGAGATGCTGAAGCTCCGGCGCGAGAACCGGTACTACCGCTACCAGGCCCACGGGCGTGCCCCGGGACAGATTTCCGGCGATTCTCCCGCCATCCGGGAGATCCACGCCATGGTGGACCTCCTGGCCAAGGCGCCGCAGACCACGGTGCTCGTCCAGGGGGAAAGCGGCTCGGGAAAGGAACTGGTGGCCCGCGCCATCCACTACCGGAGCGCCCGGGCGGACAAGCCGTTCCTCGAGATCAACTGCGCAGGCCTCTCCGAGCACCTGCTGGAATCCGAGTTGTTCGGGCACGAGCGGGGTGCCTTCACCGATGCCAAGGCGTTGAAGCGGGGCCTCTTGGAGATCGCCGACGGTGGGACGCTGTTCCTGGACGAGATCGGGGACATGCCCCTGGCGATCCAGCCCAAGTTCCTGCGGGTTCTGGAGAACCGGACGTTCCGTCGCGTCGGCGGGACGCGGGACATCTCCGTGGACGTGCGGGTCATCACCGCCAGCAACAAGGACCTGTCCAAGCTGGTGGAAAAGCAGACGTTCCGGGAGGATCTGTACTACCGGTTGAAGGTGATGCCGTTCACGGTGCCTCCCCTCCGGGAGCGGGGAAATGACATCCTGGTCTTGGCGGATCTGTTCGTCCAGGAGTTCAACGGGATGTTGAAGAAGCGCATCCGGGGGTACAGCCCGGAGGCGCAGCAGGTGCTCCTGGCCTATTCCTGGCCAGGAAATGTTCGGGAGCTTCGCAACGTGACCGAACGGGGGATGATCCTCTGCCAGGGAGAAACGATCCCCATCTCCTGCCTCCCCGCGGAATTACAGCAACTGGCCGGGACGATGCCCGCACCGCCCCCGGTCCTCGCCCCCGAGGCGCCCGGGCAGGCGCCGGAGGTCGGCCAGCCCCTGGGGGCTCTCGGGACGCTGGAGGAAATGGAGCAGCGCTACATTCGTGAGGTCCTGGCGTCAGTGTCCGGAAACCGCAGCCAGGCGGCCCGGGTCCTCGGCATCTCCCGATCCACTCTTCAGGACAAGATCCGCAGGTACGGTCTTTCATAAACCCCGCGTTGGTACACCGCTTGCTCTTGTAAGGGCAAAAAGGCCAGGAATCCGATTCCCGCTCAGCCAGCGTGCCCGGTTTCCTGGCAGGAGAGCTTATGGCCGACGTGGTCCGCGTTTTGATCGTTGATGATGAACCCACAATCCTGTTAGGCCTTTCACATCTCCTCCGGCGCACCGGGGCATGTGTGACCCCCTGCCTCGGTCGTGACCAGGCCGAGGAGGCCATTAAGAATCAGGTCTTTGACTTGGCCCTCCTGGATGTCCGCCTTTCGGGCAGCGAGGCCCATGCCGGCCTGGATCTCCTCACCCTGCTGAAGCAACGATCACCACGCACCCACGTCATCGTCATGACCGCCTACGGCACGGACGAGGTTCGGCGCGAAGCGATGGCGCGCGGCGCGTCACACTACTACGACAAGCCAATCAACCTGGAGCATCTGCTGGGCTTGGTCAGGGATCTACCAACACCGTCTTCGTGCTCATCCTGATCTGGCTGCGAGCAGACGGAAACGCCCTTCCGGCGAAAAGCGCCGGAAGGGCGTTCACATTTCCGCTTTCCCGTGGCCGCTCTCACGTTTCACGCTTCACGGTTGAGGCTTCCCGGTCCCCTCCTGCTCCACTGCCCCTTAGCTCCTCTGCTCACCCCTCCCGCCTCACGTCTCACGTTTCACCCTTCTCGACGGGGGAAGCTGCCTCCTCCCGAGAAATGATAATCTCTCCTCCCTGGATGTCCGCCAGGATCCGATCCCCACTCTGGAACTCCCCGTCAAGCAGCCGGCGTGCCAGCGGATCCTGCAGCAGCCGCTGGATCGCCCGTTTCAGGGGTCGCGCGCCGTAGACAGGGTCGAAGCCCTCCCGGGCCAGGTATTCCCGCACCCGGTCGGTGACGCTGAATTCCAACTTCCGGGCGGCGAGTCGCCGCTGCAGGTATCCCAACTGGATGCTGACGATTTGCTTGATCTGGGTCAGCCCCAGGCGATGGAAGGTCACCGTCTCGTCAATGCGGTTCAGGAACTCGGGACGAAACGCCGTCTTCAGCAGTTCGCTGACCTTCTCCCGGATCTCGGCGTCGTCCAGGTCCTCCTGGATGTACTGGCTGCCGAGGTTGGAGGTCATGATGATCAGCGTGTTCTTGAAGTCCACCGTTCGCCCGTGGCCGTCGGTCAGCCGACCCTCATCGAGGACCTGCAGCAGGATGTTGAAGACCTCGGCGTGGGCCTTCTCCATCTCGTCGAAGAGGATGACGGTGTAGGGGCGGCGGCGGACCGCCTCGGTGAGGTAACCGCCTTCCTCGTACCCCACGTAGCCGGGAGGCGCACCGATCAGACGGGCCACCGAGTGCTTCTCCATGAACTCGGACATGTCCAGCCGCACCAGGGCCCGCTCGTCGTCGAAGAGAAACTCTGCCAGCGCCCGGGCCAGCTCCGTCTTTCCCACGCCCGTGGGCCCCAGGAACAGGAACGAGCCCAGCGGCCGGTTCTCGTCCTGGAGGCCGGCCCGCGCCCGCCGGATGGCGTTGCTGACCGCGATGATCGCTTCGGCCTGACCCACCACCCGCTGGCGCAATCGATCCTCCATCGTCAAGAGCTTCTGCGTCTCGGCCTGAAGCATCTTGGCCACTGGGATCCCCGTCCAGCGCGAGACCACCTGGGCGATGTCCTCTTCGTCCACCTCCTCCTTGAGCATCCGCTCCGACCCTTGCAGCGCGGCCAGGACCACCTGCTCGGCCTTGAGTTCCTTTTCCAGGCCTGCCAGGGTGCCGTACCGGATCTCGGCGACCCTCCCCAGATTCCCTTCCCGTTCCGCCTTCTCTGCCTGGAGCCGTGCGGTCTCGATCTGCTCCTTCAAGGCGCGGATGCGTTGGATGCTGGCCTTCTCCTTCTCCCAGCGTCCGTTGAGGTCTGCGTGCCGCCTCTCCAGTTCCCCCAGCTCGGCTTCCAGCCGCTCCAGCCGTTCCAGCGTGTCTGGGTCCGTTTCCCGCTTCATCGCCTCTCGCTCGATATTGAGCTGGCGGATCTTCCGCTCGACTTCATCCAGCTCAGTCGGCAGGCTGTCAATTTGCATCCGGAGCATGCTGGCGGCCTCGTCCACCAGATCGATGGCCTTGTCGGGCAGGAAGCGGTCGGTGATGTAGCGGTGGGACAGCGTCGCGGCCGCCACCAGGGCCGAGTCTTTGATCCGCACGCCGTGGTGCACCTCGTACCGCTCGCGCAACCCCCGAAGGATCGAAATGGTGTCCTCGACGGTGGGCTGGCGCACGACGATGGGCTGGAACCGCCGCTCCAATGCCGCGTCCTTCTCGATACGCTTGCGGTACTCGTCCAGCGTGGTGGCACCCACACAGCGCAGCTCCCCCCGGGCCAGGGCAGGTTTCAGCATGTTGCTGGCGTCCACCGCCCCCTCAGCCGCCCCAGCACCCACCAGCGTGTGCAGCTCGTCAATGAACAGGATGATCCGCCCGGCGGCCTCCGTGACTTCCTTGAGGAGGGCTTTAAGCCTGTCCTCGAACTCCCCCCGATATTTCGTCCCGGCCACCAGCGCCCCCAGGTCGAGCGCCACCACCCGCTTGTCCTTGAGCGACTCCGGGACATCCCCGCGGACGATGCGCTGCGCCAGGCCTTCCACGATGGCCGTCTTCCCAACTCCCGGTTCGCCGATGAGGACCGGATTGTTCTTCGTCCGGCGCGAGAGCACCTGGATCACCCGCCGGATCTCCTCGTCCCGGCCGATGACGGGATCCAGCTTTCCCTTCTGCGCCAGGTCCGTGAGATCTCGGCTGTAGCGCTCGAGCGCCTGGTATTTCTCCTCGGGGCTGGGGTCGGTGATGCGCTGACCACCCCGCAGGGACTGGAGAGCCGCATACACGGCATCCTTGTTCACGCCATTCGACCGTAGCACCTGGACGGCCACACCCGAGGTGTCGTCCAGGATCCCCAGGAGCAGGTGTTCGACGCTGATGTATTCATCCTTGAGCCGGCCCGCCTCTTCCTGGGCGCGCTTGAACACCTCGTTCAGGCGAGGCGTGATGTAGGTCTGAGTTGGGCCGTAGACTTTCGGGAGCTTGCTCAACTCTTCCCGGAGAGAAGCAGCAACCTTCTTCGGGCTGGCCCCCACCTTTTGAAGCAATGGAATTAGGATGCCTTCTGTTTGCTCCACCAGGCCCAGAAGGAGATGCTCAACATCCACCGCCTGATGCTGCATCTCGTCCGCATTCTTCTGGGCGGCCTGGATTGCTTCCTGCCCTTTAAACGTGAACTTATCGAAACGCACTTTAGAATCCTCCAGTTACGAAAAATACCATGATTTACTTGAGTGACAATATAAAACTTGAGCCTTCTCATGTCAAGCCAATATTAACGCGAGCGATAACGCAATAGGCATATCCACTTCACTCCGGTAACCACACGATCATGTGGGGATTGATGCGTCGACACCCCAAGAGTTCGAGCCAACCTGAGTCAAGTGGATACCCCTATAACGCAAATCCAACTGATGGTCAGCTAGCTCCAGACCGAACACGATTATTCGCAGGAGGAGGCAATATCCTGGTTAGGCTTTGATGCTTCGACAAGTTCTCGGGAGGCCTCGCTGCGCCGGTGAATTCAGGAAGGGGAATTCCTGCGGTCGGCAGCGGTTACCTCTGCGCCGACTAGCTGGTGCCGCTTAAGGATGACCTTGATGGCTTGGCGCTGCTCCTCGGTCGCGGGCGCGAGGGGAAGAGACGGCAGGCCATTCCCGATGCCGACGGCCGCGCAGGCGGCCTTGAGGGCAGGAAGCCAGTGTCCGTGACTGTGGAGGGCACAGAGGTCCGTGATCTGGGCCTGCAGGGTCGCGCAGGTCGCGGCATTGCCCATCGCCGCAGCCTGTCGCAGGGCAACGAACAGGGCGGGCACGAAGTTGGCCATGCCCGGCACCAACCCATCGCCTCCCTGGAGGAGGCTTGCCGCCGCCAGGTACTCGTTTCCCTGCAACACCCGAAACGTCGGCCGCGACGTCTTCATCGCAAGGAACTGCTGAAAGGCGTCGAAATCGCCGGCCGAGTCCTTGATTCCCAAGACCCGCTGATCCTGCGCGAGCGACCCGACCGTGGCAGGCGACAGCGTGTGGTGCGTGGCTTGCGGGATATTGTAGAGCAGCACCGGCAGCGGGACGGCCTTGACGATCGCCTCGACGTGACGCGCCTGCGTGGCGGCGTCAACCGTGTAGTAATACGGCGACCCGACGACCAGGGCGTCGACTCCCTCCCCCGCCGCGACCCGAGCAGCCTCGACCGCAGGGCCCGTCGCCGGCAACATGACACCTGCGAGCACAGGGGCCCTCCCGGCTGCGGCCCGGACGACCGCCCGGATGACCGCCGCACGCTGCGTGCCCGTCAGCCACGTGCCTTCGCCACAGCCGCCCAGCACGAACAGGCCACTGCAGCCTCCTGCCAGGATGTGCTCGACCAACCGACCGGTAGCCGCCTCGTCGACATCCCCCGAGTCGGTCAAGGGCGAAATCAAGGGCGGGACGATACCCTGGAGCGCCGTGTCCCACGACCACGACTGGCTGCTCTCGCCCGCAACCCATGACATGAATTCGAACTCC
Source organism: uncultured bacterium (assembly GCA_964644725.1). Lineage (GTDB taxonomy): Bacteria > Methylomirabilota > Methylomirabilia > Methylomirabilales > 2-02-FULL-66-22 > 2-02-FULL-66-22. Next base: position 5,898 of record CAZXXV010000038.1, on the reverse strand, counting down.
TCAAGCCATCAGCTTTCAGGGGTCAGCCGTCAGCGCAAGGACGACGAATACTCCCTCTGAAGCTGACCGCTGATCGCTGACTGCTGACTGCTTCTGTCAGCCGCCCGCAAGCTTGACCGTGTAGCCCTGTTCGCGAAAATATTCGGCCACTTTCGCTCGGTGATCGCCCTGGATCTCGATCGTCCCGTCCTTCACGGTGCCGCCGGCGCCGCAGAGCCGCTTCAGATCGGCGGCCAGGGCGAGAAGCGCCGCGCCCACGGGCAGGCCGCGGATCACGGTCACCACCTTGCCGCCCCGACCGCCTCGCTCGCGGAAGATGCGGATCACGCCATCCTGCGGGACGACGGGCTGCGCCGCCGCCCGGCGCGAGACGGCCGGGCGCTCGTCCGGATACCGGACGCGCCCGCCCTCGGTGGAGTAGACCAGGCGGCTGCCCCTCACGTGCCGATGCCCTTCAGGGTCAGCTCGGCGGCGCGGTGGCAGCTTACGAAATGGCCCGGCTGGATCTCGCGGAGTGCCGGTGTCTCGGTGCGGCAGGAATCCGCCGCGTACCGGCAGCGCGGGTGGAAGTAGCAGCCCGACGGCGGGTTGGCCGCGTCCGCGACCTCGCCCTCCAGCACGATGCGTTGCGACCGCAGCCGGGGGTCCGGCTTGGGAACCGCCGACATGAGGGCCTCGGTATACGGGTGCTTGGGCGTGGCGAAGAGGGGTGCCGTGGGGGCCATCTCCACGAGGCGGCCGACGTACATGACGGCCACCCGGTCGCTCACGTGCTTCACGACGGAGAGGTCGTGGGCCACGAAGAGATAGGTCAGGCCGAGTTGGGCCTGCAGTTTCAGCATCAGGTTCAGGATCTGGGCCTGCACCGACACGTCCAGGGCCGACACCGGCTCGTCCGCGACCACCAGGCTGGGATTCAGAGCCAGCGCGCGCGCGATCCCGATGCGCTGGCGCTGGCCGCCCGAGAACGCATGGGGGTAGCGCCGCATGTACTCGGGCCGGAGGCCCACCAGCTTGAGCAGCTCCGCTACCCGATCGATCTGCTCCTGCCGGCTGCCGATCCTGTTGGCCACCAGGGGCTCGGCCACGATGTCGAGGAGCGTGCGCCGCGGGTTGAGGGACGAGAAGGGGTCCTGGAAGATCATCTGCATCTGGCGCCGGAGCGGCCGGAGCTCGCCCTTGGACAGGGTGGCCACGTCCACCACCGACCCGTCCTCGGGCCGGAAGAGGATCTGGCCCGCCGTGGGGGGGATCGCCCGCAGGATGCACCGGGAGGTCGTGGTCTTGCCGCAGCCGCTCTCGCCCACGAGCGACAGGCACTCGCCCTTCTCCACGAAGAAGCTCACGTCATCCACGGCGCGGACGTGGCCGACCATGCGCTGCATGATCCCGCGGCGGATGGGGAAGAACTTCTTCAGGCCGTTGACCTCGAGCAACCGCACCGGCGATCCCATGATCAGGTCCGCTCGTAGAGGAAGCAGCTCACCGCCTGCCCCTCGCCGACGACCGTGAGGCCGGGCTCGGCCTTGTCGCACGTCCCCGGCATGCAGTCGGGGCAGCGCGGGTGGAACGGGCAGCCGGCCGGCCGGTTGTAGGGGTGCGGGATGGAGCCGGTGATGGTCGGCAGCTCCGCCCGGGCGGTGGAATGGATGCTGGGAATGGAGCGGAGGAGTGCCTGGGTGTACGGGTGCTTGGCGTTGTGGAAGATGGCGTCTACCGGACCCTCCTCCACCACGCGCCCCAGGTACATGACCACCACCGTGTCGCACATCTCGGCCACCACGCCCAGGTTGTGGGTGATGAGGATGATCGTCATCCCCTCCCGCTCCTGCAAGGAGCGCAGGAGGTCCAGGATCTGGGCCTGCGTGGTGACATCCAGGGCCGTCGTCGGCTCGTCGGCGATGAGGATGCGCGGGCCGCAGGAGAGGGCCATGGCGATCATGGCCCGCTGGCGCAGGCCCCCGGAGAGCTCGAAGGCGAACTCGTCGATCCGCCGCTCGGGCTTGGGGATCCCCACCGAACGGAGGGCGGCGATAGCCCGCTCGCGCGCCTGCTCCTTGCTCACTGGCTGGTGCAGCCGGATCGTCTCGACGATCTGATTGCCGACGGTGTGGACGGGGCTGAAGGAGGTCATGGGCTCCTGGAACACCAGGCCGATCTCGCCGCCGCGAATGTGGCGTATCTCCTGGCTTTCCGGGTCGAGTTGGGCCAGGTCCAGCTCGGGCGCCTCGCCGTTTCCCCCGTCCCGCCGCAGCAGGATCGATCCCCCGACGACCCGGCCGGGAGGCTCGACGATGCGCAGGATGGACTTGGCCGTGACGCTCTTGCCGCAGCCGCTCTCGCCCACGATGCCCAGCGTCTTCCCCGGGTAGAGGTCGAAGCTGGCGCCGTCCACGGCTTTCACCGTGCCCTCGTCCGGGAAGAAGTAGGTCTTCAGGTCGCGCACCGACAGGATCGGCGCTCCGCTATTCGGTCCGGCCACGGTCACCATCCGTTCCTATCCCATCCAGCCATCGTCCGCCTTGACCAGATCTCGTTTCGACAGCGACAGCGATTTCCGCCAGCGAAATCGGACCCACGAACGCTGTCGCTGTCGGATATCCCTGTCGGTTTTCCCTGTCCCTGTCGGCTTCTCATCAGTGCCCATACGGATCGGCGGCGTCGCGCAGGCCGTCGCCCATGAAGTTGAAGGCCAGGATGATGATGATGACCGGGATCGACGGAATCAGGAGCCAGGGCGAGATCGCCAGGGCCTGGATGTTCTGCGCCTGCTGCAACAGGACCCCCCAGCTGATGGCCGGCGGCCGGAGGCCGAGGCCGAGGAAGCTGAGGGAGGTCTCGCTGATGATCATGCCCGGGATGGCCAGGGTCGTAGCCGCGATGATGTGGCTCAGGAACGACGGCACCAGGTGCGTGAAGATGATCCGCATCTGCCCGCAGCCGCACAGCACCGCCGCCATGACGAAGTCCTCCTGGCGGAGGGAGAGGAAGCGGCCCCGCACCACCCGGGCCAGCTCGGTCCAGCCGACGAGCGAGATGATGATGGTGATGGCCAAGTAGACCTGGGTGACGGTCCAGTCGTTGGGCAGCGCGGCTGCCAGCCCCATCCACAGCGGAATGGTCGGGATGGAGCGCAAGATCTCGATGACGCGCTGGATGATGGTGTCGAGGACGCCCCCGTAGAGGCCCGAGATGCCTCCCAGGAAGACCCCCAGGATCAGGCTGAGGCTGACGCCGACCAGGCCGATGATGAGCGAGGTCTGCGTCCCGTACATGAGTCGGGACCAGAGGTCACGTCCCTGCTCGTCGGTGCCGAGCAGGAACAACGACTCCTCGGGGGTCGTGCCCTCCACGCCGATCAGGTGCAGGCTCATGGGGATCAGGCCGAACAGCCGGTACTCGAAGCCCCGGACGAAGAAGCGGATCGGGATCTTCTTGTTGGGGTCCGGCGTGTAGACACGCTTGAACGTCATGGGGTCGCGCTTGCCGGTGAGGCCATAGACGTACGGCGCGAACCGTCCTTCGTCGAACCGGTGGATCCGCTGCGGCGGGAGCAGCGACCGCTGGGCCTCGGAGGCCAGGGGGTTCGAGTAGGCGAGGAAATCGGCGAAGACCACGACCAGGTAGAAAAGGACCACCACGACGGTGCTCACCATGGCCAGGCGGTGCTTCTTGAACCGCCACCACATGAGCTGCCACTGGGTGGCGACGGAGATGCGCTCCTCGGCGACCGAGGAGGCGGGTGCCGTTTCCTCTTCGACCGGCGGGACGGGACGGGCCGCGGGCTCGGTCATTGCTTCCCCTCGAACCGGATGCGGGGATCAATCCACATCAGGAGGAGGTCTGATATGAACGTCCCGATGACCGTCATGACGCCCAGCAACAGGACGATGGTCCCGGCGAGGAACATGTCCTGGGCCACCAGAGACTTGAGCAGGAGCGGCCCCACCGTGGGCAGGCTCAGGACCAGCGAGACGATGATGCTCCCCGAGACCACATACGGGAGCAGGTACCCGATGGTGCTGGCGAACGGGTTCAGGGCCACCCGGACCGGATACTTGATGATCAACCGGGCCTCGGACAAGCCGCGGGCGCGGGCGGTCACGACGTAGGGCTTGCCCAGCTCGTCCAGGAGGTTCGCCCGCATGATGCGGATCAACTGAGCCGTGCCGGCCAGGCCCAGGATCAAGGCGGGGAGGGGCAGATGCTGCATCAGGTCCCACAACTTGGCCCAGCTCCACGCCGCCTCGGCCAGTTCGTCGGAGAACAGGCCCCCGATGTTGGCGTTGAAGAGAGTGAAGCCGAAGTACATGAGGATCAGGGCCAGCATGAAGCTGGGGACGGCCAGGCCGATGAAGCCGATGAAGGTGGCCACGTAGTCCCCGAACGAGTACTGGCGCACCGCCGAATAGACGCCGATGGGCAAGGCCGCGCACCAGGTGAAGATGATCGCCGCCACGGAAACCACCATGGTGAGATAGATGCGGTCCCCGATCACCTCCGCCACGGGCCGGCCGTACTCCAGGGCCATGCCGAAATTCCCCCGGAGGACCATCTTTATCCAGCGGATGTACTGGATGTACTGCGGCTGGTCCAGGCCGTACTGCTGGCGGAGGGCATTCGCCTCCTGCTCGGAGACGAAGCTGCCCGAGGACGACATCTGGGCGATGTAGGAGGTGATGTAGTCACCCGGCGGAAGTTGGATGACGACGAAGGAGAGGACGGAGACCGCCCACATCGTCAGGATGGCGAGAATCAGTCTGCGGACCAGATAAGCAAGCATTTCCTGCCCCCTCTGTCGAGGGACGGCGACCGCCCGACGCGGGGTCGGGCGGTCGCCTCAACCATGGACCGTCTTCTCCGGGCTACGACTTGAAGAAGAACGTGGCCGGATGCGAGCTGCAGGGGGTCCGGGCGTGCTGGGCGTTGACCTGGCGGGCCGGGATGTTGCCAAGCTTCTTGCTCACGATCCGCACACCCATGGCGGCCGGCGACTGGCCGACCGTCCCGATGCTGATCTGCTCGTCCACCATGATCTTCCAGATTTCCTGGGCGATCTTGTACCGCTCCCGGGTCTTCTTTCCGGCCGCGGTGCGGAACAGCTCCAGGGCCTTCAGAAGTTGTGGGTCCTTGGGCGCCTTCCCCCTGCTCCCACCGCTGGCATACCAGTCGGCAATCGGATGCCCCAGCAGGGCTTCCACGGGATCCACCGGCAGGGCGTGCCGCGGGAAGAGATAAAGAACTTCTGACCCGTCGTTCAGCCAGATCGCGATCTGGTGCTCGTTGGCCTTGATCCGCGTGAAGTAGAGGCTCCGCTCTACCTCTTTCACGTCGGCCTGGATGCCGATCCTCTTCCACTGCTCCTTGATCATCTCGGCGATCTGGGTGTGCGGGATGAAGGCCCCGGCCGCGGTAAGCAACTCAAGCCGCAGCCGCCCCTTCCCGTCAGTCCGCAGGCGGTAGCCCTCGCCGTCCTTCTTGGAGAGGCCGATCTTGTCCAGGAACTCGTTCGCCTGCTTTGGATTGTAGGTGGACCATTTCTTGCGCCACTCGGGCCCGGGGCTATACGGCATGCTCTCCGCCGGGGCGACCGAGCCGGGGGTGCCGACGCCCAGCCAGAAGGTCTCATTGAGCTGGTCCCGGTCGATGCCGAGGGACAACGCCCGGCGGAAGTCCCGCGTGAGCAGCCACTTGGCGACTTCGGGGTCGGCCTCGTAGGCCTGGTTGGTTTGCAAGGTCGCATCTGAACCATTCAGAGCGGGGTCCAGCCGCACTTCGTAGTTCCCCTTGGTTCGGTTCTCCAGGAAGACGGGGAGTTTCGCCAAGCCGGTATGCCGCTCTTGCAGGTCGTACTGGCCGGCAATGGCGCGCAGGTTCAGGACCTCCAGGTTCTCGGCC
>CAZXXV010000037.1:10983-14346 GCA_964644725.1 uncultured bacterium | reverse complement strand
CAAGAGGTTACAGTCACGCTCTCGGCCCAGCGACGATTTCTTCACACACTCTCAGCGGTCAGCTTTCAGCTTCCCGACGAATGACGCGAGGAATCGGTGAATCTTTCCAGGTCTGTCAATCTCGCTCCTTTTGAGGCTGAGTGCTGAAGGCTGAATGCTAAAGGCTTGCTCCACGATTTCCCGCCTGCTTTTTTGGAGGAGATGTGGACGAGGTTAGTGCCTTCATCCGCGAGCGCCTGAAGAAGCTGGAAGACCTCAGTCGCGACGGCATTGACCCCTATCCCAGTACCTTTCCCGTCACCCACCAGGCAGGCGATTTGACGAGTCGCTACGCGTCCGCCGATGACGCCACGCTGGCGGCGGCCGAACCCGTGGCGCTCGCTGGGCGGGTCCTGTCGCTGCGCGGTCACGGCAAGGCCTCGTTCGCCCACATCAAGGATCAGACCGGCAAGATCCAGATTTACGTTCGCCAGGACACGGTGGGCGAATCGGCCTATGGCCTGTTCCGGCGGATCGACGTCGGCGACTTCCTGGGGGTCCGAGGGCGCCTCTTCCGGACCAAGACGGGCGAGCTGACGATCCACGTGGACAGCCTGGCGCTCCTGGCCAAGGCGTTGCGACCGCTGCCGGACAAGTGGCACGGCCTGAGCGATGTGGAGGTGCGCTACCGGCAGCGCTACGTGGATCTGATCGCCAATCCGTCCGTGGCGGACCTGTTCCGGCGGCGCGCGAGGATCATCGCCGAGATCCGGCGCTTCTTCGACGACCGCGGCTTCCTCGAGGTCGAGACGCCCATGATGCATCCGATCCCGGGAGGCGCCGCGGCCCGGCCGTTCGTGACCCACCACAACGCCCTGGATCTCAGCCTGTACCTGCGCATCGCGCCCGAACTGCACCTTAAGCGGTGCGTGGTTGGCGGGCTGGAGCGAGTGTACGAGATCAACCGAAACTTCCGGAACGAGGGCCTGTCCACCCAGCACAACCCCGAGTTCACCATGCTGGAGTTCTACCAGGCCTATGCCGACTACCGGGACCTGATGGTTCTGACCGAGGAACTCCTGCCCCACATCGTCCGGACGGTGTGCGGCAGTGACATCGTCACCTATCAGGGGCGGGAGATCTCCTTCGCGCCGCCATGGCCGCGCCTGTCGCTGGAGGAAGCGCTGGTGAAAATGGGGGGCCTCAGCCAAGAGGAGGTCCGGGGCGAGGCGGGCTTGCGGGCTGCCGCCGAGGCGAGCGGCATCGCGATCAGGCCGGGCTGGGGATGGGCCAAGCTGCTGGTCGAGCTTTTCGAAGCCCGAGTGGAGGAGCAACTCGTCCAGCCGACCTTCGTGACCGACTTTCCGGCCGAGTTGTCCCCGCTGGCCAAGGCGCGAACGGATGATCCCCGGTACGCCCAGCGCTTCGAGCTGTACGTGGCCGGGTTGGAGGTGGGCAACGCCTACACCGAGCTGAACGATCCCCGGGAGCAGCGGCGCCGTCTCGAGGCGCAGGCAAAGGCGCGAGCGGCCGGGGACGAAGAGGCGCACTACATGGACGAGGACTTCGTGAGGGCGCTGGAATACGGCCTGCCTCCCACGGCCGGCGAGGGGATCGGTATTGACCGTCTGGTCATGCTCCTCACCGACGCCCCCTCCATCCGCGACGTGATCCTGTTCCCCTTGTTGCGGCCAGAAGCCCGGGGCCCCGAGACTACGGAGAATGACCAATGACCAATTTCCAATTCCCAATGGCCTTGCGCCCGGGCAGATGGAGCACCTTCCCCGTTGGCCATTGGCCCCGCCGAGGCGGGGGATTTGGCCTGCCTGTGCCGCGGCAGACAGGTCATTGCCCGCGAGTCTTCGCGAACACGTTCGCGAAGAGGCCGGGTGAAGAGTAGGATTCGGATGGCCTGGTCCCCTTCCTACGAGGTGTTCATCAGCCTCCGCTATCTCAAGGCCAAGCGGCGGCAGCGCTCCCTTTCCCTCATCACCTTCATTTCCGTCGCCGGCGTGGCTGTCGGCGTCATGGCCCTCATCGTGGTCATGGCGGTGATGAGCGGGTTCGAATTCGACCTGCGCAACAAGATCCTGGGGACCAACGCCCACATCTGGGTCCTGCGCTACGGCGAGCGGGGCATCGAGGAGCCGGACGCGGCCCTGGCGGCCATCCGGCAAGTGCAGGGCGTCACCGCGGCCTCGCCCTTCACTTACAACGAGGTCCTGCTGACGGCCGTGGGGCGGACGGCGGGCACCGTCCTGCGGGGCATAGACCTCGCCTCGGCGGTGGAGGCCACCGACTTCCGCAAGACGCTCAAGACGGCCAGCGCGGACTTGACCGAGGCCATGGCCAGCCCCCACCCCGTCTTTCCCCCGGACGGGATCATCCTCGGCTCGTTCCTGGCCAGCAGCCTGGGGGTGAGCGTGGGGAGTCCGGTGGACGTGCTCCTCCCCCTGGGCGGGGACCTCTCCCCTCTGGGGGTGATGCCCCGCATGCGCCGGTTCACGGTGGTGGGGATCTTCCAGATCGGGTTCGCCGAGTTCGACTCGAAGCTGGCCATGATCGCCATCCCCACGGCCCAGCAGCTCTTTCGCATGGGATCGGCCGTCAGCGGCATCGAGGTCCGGGTGAAGGACATCTATCAGGCGGCCCAGATAGCCGAGGCCACCCGCGCCCGCCTGAAGTTCCCGTATTTCACCCGGACGTGGATGGAGCTGAACCGGAACTTCTTCTCTGCGCTCCGCGTGGAGCGGATCGTGATGTTCGTCATCCTGACGATGATCGTCCTGGTGGCGGCCTTCGGCATCATCAGCACGCTGATCATGCTGGTCATGCAGAAGCGAAAGGAGATCGCCATCCTGAAATCCATGGGCGCCACTGGACGCAGCCTCATGACCGTGTTCATCGTGCAGGGGATGATCATCGGGGCCGCGGGGACGATCCTGGGGCTACTGGCGGGCCTTACCATCGCCAAGAACCTGGATCCCATCGTGGCGGCCATCGAGTGGATCTTCGGGTTCAAGGCCTTCCCTCAGGACGTCTATCTGCCGGACAAGCTGCCGTCCCGCGTCCTGTGGCCGGACGTGGTGGCCATCACGGTCACGGCCTTCGTGATCAGCTTCCTGGCGACGATCATCCCGTCCCGCCAGGCGGCCCGGGTGGATCCGGTCGTGGCGATCCGGTACGAATGAACCCAATGCGGAACACCCAAAGGGTACCCGATTGCGGAATGCGGAATGAAGGGCGGGTGACGATTGCGGATGGGGTTTGCCAATCCGCAATCCGAAATTGTGACATGAGCGTCGAGATCTGGGTCCAGGACATCTGGAAGAGCTTCCCGCGCGACGGGGATCGCGTGGAGGTGCTCAAGGGGGTCAGCCTGCG
>CAZXXV010000037.1:0-10883 GCA_964644725.1 uncultured bacterium | reverse complement strand
AGAGCTTCCCGCGCGACGGGGATCGCGTGGAGGTGCTCAAGGGGGTCAGCCTGCGCATCGCCCCGGGAGAGCTGGTGGCGGTGGTGGGACCCTCCGGGGTCGGAAAGAGCACCCTGCTGCATCTCTTGGGCGCGCTGGAGCGACCCACGAGCGGCGAGATCCGGTACGGCGAGACCGCGCTGTCCGGCCTCAGCGATGCGGCGCTGGCGGAATTCCGGAACCGGCAGGTGGGGTTCGTCTTCCAGTTCCACCACCTCCTGCCCGAATTCACCGCCCTGGAAAACGTGATGCTCCCCCTCCTCATCCGGCGCCACCCGATGGCCGAGGCGAGGAGCCGGGCGCAAGCCCTCCTCGGACAGGTGGGGCTGGCGGACCGGCTGCGGCACCGACCGGGAGAGCTCTCGGGCGGCGAGCAACAGCGGGTGGCCATGACGCGTGCGCTCGTGGGGGAGCCGGCCGTCCTGCTGGCGGACGAGCCGACGGGGAACCTGGACAGCAAGACCGGGCAGGAGGTCTTCGAACTGCTTCGCCAGATCAATCGCGAGCGTCGCCTCACCTGCGTCATCGTCACCCATAACGAGGCATTGGCCGGGCGGGCGGATCGCATCCTGCGGATGCTCGATGGCCGGATGGTGGAGTAGGGCCCGGGGGTGGGAGGGCCGGCTGCCCGACGCGCCGAATTTGCCTCTTCCCGTCGCTTGGCTTGTCGGATATAATCTAAGCACGATCACATCCGCCAGGCCCCGGACGACATCCGGAGGGGGCGGAGCGTTACGGAGACCAGGAGGAGCCGCTCATGTTCGAACGATTCACCGAACGCGCCCGCAAGGTCATCATCCTGGCCCGCGAGGAGGCCATTCGCCTCGGCCATAATTTCGTCGGGACGGAGCACCTGCTGCTCGGCCTGATCCGTGAAGGGGACGGCCTGGCCGTCGCCATCTTGAAGAAGCTGAACGTCAACGTCTCCGCGCTGAAGGCCGAGATCGAGAAGATCGTCGCCGTCGGCACGGAGTTCTCCCCCGCCGGGGAGATTCCATTCACCCCTCAGGCCAAGAAGGTGCTGGAGTACGCCATTTCCGAGGCCCGTTCCCTCGGCCACAACTACATCGGCACCGAGCATCTCCTGCTCGGTCTCATCCGGGAGGGCGAAGGGATCGCGTCGCTGGTCCTCCGCGACTTCGGGGTGAGCGTGGCCGCCGCCAAGGCGCAGGCGCAGGAACTCCTGGGGGAGCAGGCCTCCAAGCAGACCTCCACCACTCGGACCCCCGCCCTGGACGAGTTCGGCGTGGACCTCACGGCCCTGGCCCGGCAGGACAAGTTGGATCCGGTCATCGGGCGGGAGGCGGAGATCGAGCGGGTGATCCAGGTTCTGAGCCGACGCAAGAAGAACAACCCGGTCCTGATCGGGGAAGCGGGCGTGGGCAAGACGGCCATCGTGGAGGGGCTGGCCCTCCAGATCGTGGCCAACAGCGTGCCCGAGATCCTGCTGCGCAGGCGCGTGGTGCAGCTGGACCTGGCCGGCATGGTGGCCGGGACCAAGTACCGCGGCCAGTTCGAGGAGCGGCTCAAGGCTGTGGTGAGGGAGATCCAGCAGGCCGGCAACGTTATCCTGTTCATCGACGAACTGCACACCCTGGTGGGGGCGGGCGCCGCCGAGGGGGCCATCGACGCCAGCAACATGCTCAAGCCGGCGCTGGCCCGTGGCGAACTCCAGTGCATCGGCGCGACCACCATGGATGAGTACCGGAAATACGTCGAGAAGGACCGCGCGCTGGAGCGGCGGTTCCAGGCCATCCACGTCGGGCCGCCTAGCGTGGAGGAGACGATCCGCATCCTGCGGGAGATCAAGGACCGCTACGAGACCCACCACCAGGCCATCATCACCGACGAGGCGGTGGTGGCGGCGGCGCGCCTCAGCCAGCGGTACATCGCGGAGCGGTTCCTGCCCGATAAGGCCATCGACGTGATCGACGAGGCGGGGGCCCGCGCCCGCCTGAAGGGCATGGTGCTGCCTCCCGAGCTGCGGGAGATGGAGAACGAGGTCGAGCACCTCCGGGCCCAGAAGGAAGACGCCATCCGCACCCAGGCCTTCGAGGTGGCCGCCCGCCTGCGCGACACGGAGCGGAAGCTGCGCGCCGAGCTGGAGGAGCGCAAGGCCAACTGGAAGGACCAGCGGTCCAAGGCCAAGACGATGGTGAACGAGGAGGACATCGCCTACGTGGTGGCGAAGTGGACCGGGATCCCGCTCCAGCAACTGGAGGAGGCGGAGTCGGCGAAGCTCCTGCGGATCGAGGCAGAGCTGGCCAAGCGCGTGGTCGGCCAGGAAGAGGCCATCAAGGCCGTGGCCCGCGCCATCCGGCGGTCGCGGGCGGGGGTGAAAAACCCCAACCGTCCGGTGGGCTCCTTCATCTTCCTGGGCCCCACGGGCGTGGGGAAGACGGAGCTGGCCAAGGCGCTGGCGGAGTTCCTGTTCGGGACCGAGGACGCCCTGGTCCGTGTGGACATGTCGGAGTACATGGAGCGATTCTCCACCTCCCGGCTCATCGGCGCGCCGCCCGGCTACATCGGCTATGATGACTCCGGCCAGCTCACCGAGAAGGTGCGCCGGCGCCCCTTCTCCCTGGTGCTGCTGGACGAGATCGAGAAGGCGCACCCGGATGTGTTCAACCTGCTCCTCCAGATCCTGGAGGACGGGCGCCTGACCGATAATTATGGGCGGGTGGTGGACTTCCGGAACACCATCATCATCATGACCTCCAACATCGGCACCCGCCAGTTCACCCTCCACACCAACCTGGGGTTTGCCAAGGCCGGGGATGAGGGCCTGTCGTACGAGAAGATGAAGGAAACGGTCACCAACGAACTGAAGCGGGCCTTCAACCCGGAGATGCTCAACCGGATTGACGAGGTGATCGTCTTCCACTCGTTGACCAAGGACCACATGCGGCAGATCGTGGACCTGATGCTCAACCGGCTGGAGCAGCAGCTGAAGGAAAAGCAGATGAGCCTCCAGATCGAGGGGGAGGCGAAGGAGTTCCTCATCGAGCAGGGCTTCGACCCCAACTACGGCGCCCGCCCCCTGCGCCGGGCCATCCAGCGGTACGTGGAAGACGCCCTGGCCGAGGAGGTCCTCAAGGGACGGTTCGGCGAAGGCGGGACCATCCGGATCCGGAAAGGCGAAGGCGCGGCGCTCCAGTTCGAGTTCGCCGAGCCGGTCGAGACCCCCTCGTAACGGGTCTCTGCATGGGTGCCTCCCGCAGGCATTGCCCGGCCAGAGCTAATTTCTGCTTGGCTTTTGCGAAGGATAGTGATAAGGTCCGCCGGCGTTACTCGGCGAGGGGCCGGGTGCAGGATTCCGGCCCAGGTTCCTCGTTCCCCACAGCGAGAGCCCGTGACGTCGCTGCTACGCGTTCGGCTGGCTGTCCTCCTCTATGGTTGCCTCCTTCTCCTCGCCCTGCCCGAGGGCGCCGGGGCGCAGGACCAGCCCCTCATTACCCAGATTGACGTGGTCGGGGCCCGCAAGGTCGAAGAGGCCACCGTCCGCTTCAAGCTCAAGAGCCGGGCGGGGGACCCCTACTCGCCGGAGGTGGTGCGCGAGGACATCAAAGCGCTCTACAGCCTGGGATTCTTCGAGGACATCGTGGTCCAGGCGGATATCTTCGAGGGAGGCCTCAAGCTGACCTTTGTCCTCCACGAGAAGCCCAGCATTCAGAGCATTCGGATCGTGGGGAACCGGAAGCTGGCGGCGGACAAGATCAAGGCCAAGATCGATCTGGTGGAGGGCGGGATCATCCCGCCTGGGGCCCTGGGCAAGAACAGCGAGAAGGTCCGCCTGTTTTACGAGGAGGAAGGCTATTACCAGGCCCAGGTGGAAGGGGTCGAGGACAGGATCTCCCCGCAAGAGGTCAACGTGACCTTCAACATCGTGGAGGGGGACAAGTTCGACGTCGGCGAGATCCGGATCATTGGCAACCGGTACCTGAAGGAGAAGGACATCAAGAGCAAGCTCCAGACCTCGGAGCTGTACCTGTTCTTCTTCGGCGGGACGCTGAAGCGGGAAGAGTTGCGGCGCGACCTGGATCGCATCCGGGCCTACTACCTGGACAACGGGTTCCTGGACATCGCGGTGGAGGAGCCGGAGATCCAGCTGGATACCCGCCGGAAGAAGCTGCGGATCCTCATTCAGGTGCAGGAGGGCCCGCAGTACCGGATTGGGGAGCTCGGTATCAAGGGGAACCGGCTCTTCACGGAGCCCGAGATCCGGGGGCTCATCAAGAGCCGGGCGGGGGGGATCTTCAGCCGGGAGGCGCTGCAGGGCGATGTGGTGGCCATCACCGACCGGTACGCGGAGCGCGGCTACCTCTTCGCCGACGTGGCGCCCATCACCGACATTCAGCGGGCCGAGACCACGGTGAATTTGTCCCTGGAGATCACGGAGGGCCGCCAGGCCTACATGAACCGGATCGAGATCACGGGGAACGTCCGAACACGAGACAAGGTGATCCGCCGGGAAATCCCACTGGTGGAGGGCGACGTCTTCAACAGCGCCCTGTTGCAGTATAGCCGTCGCAACCTGCAAAACCTCGGCTACTTCGAGGACGTGAAGCTGGATACCAAGCGGGCCGCGGCCGAGGACCGGGTGGACCTGACGGTGGACGTGAAGGAGAAGCCCACAGGGGCCTTCACCGTTGGCGGCGGGTTCAGCTCCGTAGACGGGGCAATCGGCGTGGCCGGCATCTCTCAGAATAACCTTTTCGGCCTGGGGAAGCGGGCCGCCATCAACGCGCAGATCGGCCAACATGCGAACCGCGGCACTGCGGTGTACACCGACCCCCACTTTCTGGACACGGATTTCTTGGTGGAACCCCGGATCTTCGTGAACAACACGCGCGGCCTAGAAACCGACATAGGCTTCAACCAGGCGACCGAAGGGGGGGCCCTCACGGTCGGGCACCTGTTGGTGGAGCGGATCTTCGGCTCATTGACCTACACCTACGAGCGGGTGCGGATTAAGGACGTGACAGATTGGGCGCCGGACATACTGAAACGACAGGCGGCCGAGTCGGGCGGCGTCTCCAAGACCAGCTCCCTAACCTTCGCCATGACCCGCGACACACGGGACTCCTTCACCGAGCCGACGCGAGGACTCTTAGCTCAAGCCAGCGTCCAGTATGCCGGCGGCTTCCTGGACGCCACCAACAACTTCACGAAGTACAGCCTGGATCTGTCCCAGTACTTTCCACTGTGGTGGAAATTCGTCGGGCACCTCCGAGGGAACATTGCCTACGGTGAGTCCTTCGGGCACACACCTAATCTGCCTGTGCAGGAGCGGTACTACTTGGGTGGCATCAACAGCATCCGCGGGTTCCGGAACTTTACCATCAGCCCCAAGGATCCGGTCACCGGGGGCGAGATGGGCGGCAACAAGGCCTTCTTCATAAACAACGAGGTTCTGTTTCCGCTGTATGAGCCCATGAAGTTGCGGGGACTGGTGTTTTTCGACTTGGGAAATGTGTTCGATGAACGCGATCCGTTCAAGTGGTCGGTCAAGCGCTCGGCAGGCGTTGGCATCCGGTTCACCTCGCCCCTCGGCGCAATCCGGCTGGAGATCGGCTTCAACTTGGCCCGCAAGCACGGTGAGAGGCAGGAGGTGCTTCACTTTAGCGCTGGTGCGACGTTCTAGCAGTCTGATGGCAGACTGAGGAGGTCCCGGTGCTGTCCGGCGCAGTCGGATCATATTCTCACAGTGTCTGCGGTCCGCGGCCTCTCGCCGGGAGACGTCAGCGGGATCAAGACCCGAGATGAGATGGGAGGCGAGAAACGTGAGCGTCCGGTTCCAGAGATACGGGGGAGTAGCAATCGCCGCGCTGGTTTGGCTGGTTCTCCTCGGCTGGGGGACGCCCGGGTGGGCGGCCCAGGCGGCAGTCCGCATCGGCGTCTTGGATATGCAAGAGGTCCTGAATAAGTCGCAGAAGGGTATGGCGGTCAAGCAGAAGCTGGACCAAGAACGTGCGGCCCGCCAGAAGGAATTGGACGCCAAGCGGGAAGAGATAATGAAGCTCCAGGCCGATTTCGAGAAGCAAGCCCCGCTCCTCAGCGAGCAGGCCAAGCGGGAGAAGTCCGAGGCGATCCAACGCAAGACGCGGGACACGGTCCGCATAGCCGAGGACGCAAACCGCGACTTCGAGAAGCGGGTCCGAGAGGCGGAGCTAGATATTACGCGGGAGATCTTCGGGGTGGTCCAGGAGTACGGCAAGGACCAGGGCTACAGCCTGATCCTGGATCGCAGCACGGTCGTCTTCGGCGCGCCGGCCGTGGACATCACCAACGAGGTCATCAAGCGCTACGATTCCAAGCAGAAGTAGCGCACGCAAGCCGTCAGGCGTCAGCCATCAGCGGTCAGCTTGGAACTGACGGCTGAAAGCTGAGGGCTGACCGCTTCAATGGGTAGTAGGGGTGGGGAAGAGTCCTTCGGGGCACGGGAAGCAGGGGGCAGTGCGACTGGGAGAGTTGGCGGAGCGGCTGGGATGCCGGCTGGAAGGAGACGGCGGGCTCGAGATCAGCGCCGTGCGCGGCCTGGAGGACGCCGGCCCACGGGATCTCAGCTTCGTCGCCCACGAACGCTATCTGACCCGCCTGCCGTCTTCGGCGGCAGGTGCCGTGATCCTGGCCGAGGGCTGGCCGCCGGTGGACCGCCCCGCGCTGCGCACGCCCAACCCGGTCCTTGCCTTCGCCCGCGCTCTGACGCTCTTTCACCCCCTTCCCACCCCGGCTCCCGGCATCCATCCCACTGCGGTGGTGGCACCTGACGCCCGCGTGGCTCCGGATGCCAGCGTGGGCCCCCTCACTGTCCTGGGTCCGGGTGTGCGGGTTGGGGCCGGGACGATTCTGGACGCGCACGTGACCGTCGGTGCCGGTGTCCAGATCGGGGAGGGCTGCCGGATCTTCCCCCAGGTCGTCCTGCGGGACGGGGGGCTCCTGGGGGACCGGGTCATCGTGCACAGCGGCGCCGTGATCGGCGCCGACGGATTCGGCTTCGCCCGGGACGGCCATCGCTATGTCAAGATCCCCCAGGTCGGACGGGTGGTGATCGAGGACGACGTGGAAATCGGAGCCAACGTCACCATCGACCGGGCCACCCTGGGGGAAACCCGCATCGGGCGCGGCACGAAGATCGACAATCTGGTCCAGATCGCCCACAATGTCCGGATCGGAGCGGACACGGTGATCGTCGCCCAGGTGGGGATCTCGGGGAGTTCGCGCGTCGGATCCCGGGTCACGCTGGCCGGACAGGTCGGGGTGGTGGATCATGTCGAGATCGGCGACGACGTGATCGTGGGGGCGCAGGCGGGGGTGACAAAGGACATCCCTCCTGGCTCTGTGGTGCTGGGATCGCCGGCGATCCCGCACGGCGAGTTCAAGCGGCAGGTTGCGGCGGTGGCGCGGCTGCCCGAGATGCGCAAGCTCCTGCGTGCCCTGGAGGAACGACTGGCGGCGCTGGAAGCCCGGTTAGGGACGTGACACGGCGGACGAAGGGAGTGGAGCATGTTGGGTCCAAAGGAGATTCAGGAAACTCTCCCCCACCGCTACCCGTTTCTCTTGGTGGATCGCATCCTGGAGATGGAACTGGGCAAGCGCGTGGTCGGGATCAAGAACGTCACGATCAACGAGCCGTTCTTTCCGGGCCATTTCCCCGGCCACCCCATCATGCCGGGCGTCCTCATCGTGGAGGCCATGGCCCAGGTCGGCGGGGTGCTCTTGATGCGCAGCCTGGACGCGCGGGCCGAGAAGAAGGTCATGTACTTCACCGGCATTGACCGGGCCCGGTTCCGGCGCCCGGTGGTCCCCGGGGACCAGATCCGGATCGAGCTTGAGATCCTCCAGCTCCGCGGCCAGATGTGCCGGATGAAGGCCGCCGCCTATGTGGATGGGACGCTGGTGGCGGAGGCGGAACTGAGCTCGGTGGTGGTGGATCGCGATCCCATGGGGCCGGCGGACGCCCCCCTGGCGGTGTAGGAGCGGCACGTGGTCAGCATCCATCCCACGGCGCTGGTGGAGCGTGGCGCCGAGCTGGCCGACGGGGTGAGCGTCGGCGCCTACGCCATCGTCGGTTCCGAGGTACGCGTGGGCCCGGGCACCAGCATCGGCAGCCACACAATCTTGGAGGGCCGGACGGAGATCGGCGCGGAGTGCCGCATCGGCTCTCACGTGATCATCGGCGCCCCCCCGCAGGACGTGAAGTACCACGGAGAGCCGACCTGCGTCATCATCGGCGACCGGACGCTCGTGCGCGAGTTCGCCACGATCCACCGGGCCAGCACCGGCGGCTCCGGTGTGACCAGCGTGGGCCCGGAGAACTTCCTGATGGCCTACAGCCACGTGGCCCACGACTGCCAGCTGGCGGAGCGGGTGATCATGGCCAACCAGGCCTCCCTGGCGGGCCACGTGGAGATCGGCCGGTGCGCGGTGATCGGGGGCATGAGCGGCGTCCACCAGTTCGTGCGGATCGGCGAGTACGTATTCCTGGGTGCGTGCTCCGCCGTGCTGCAGGATATCCCGCCCTACGTCAAAGCCCAGGGAAACCGGGCCAAGCCCTTCGGCCTCAACGTGGTGGGCCTGCGCCGTCACGGGTTCTCGGCCGAGGCCATCCACGCCCTGAAGCAGGCCTACCGCATCCTCTTCACCTCCGGCCTTAACACGTCCCAGGCGCTGGCCCAGTTGGAGCAGGAGCTCAGCGGATTCCCCGAAGTGCAGCGGCTCATCGACTTCGTCAAACGATCCCAGCGCGGGATCAGCAAGTAGTCCCCAATGGAGGCGCTGGGGATCCTGGCAGGCAGTGGCCAGTTGCCTTTTGTCGCGGCGGCGGAGGCGCGGAGGCAAGGCCTGCGCGTCGTGGCCGTGGCCCTCAGGGAAGAGACCGACCCGTCGCTGGCCGACCGGGTGGATGTCATGCATTGGGTCCATGTCGGGCAGCTCGGGGCCGCCGTCCGCGCCTTCCGCGAGGAACGGGTGACCGAGGTTCTCCTGCTGGGGAAGGTCGAGGTCACGCGCCTGTTCTCCCAGGCACGTCCCGACCTGCTGGGGGCCAAGGTTCTGCTCAAGGCGCGGGACCTTCGAGGGGACAGCCTGCTGGAGGCCATCGTGGACGCGCTGGCCGCTGAGGGGATCCGGGCCCTGGAAACGCCCCGCTTCCTCGGCCCGCTGCTGCTGCAGGCCGGCCGGCTCACGCGGCGGGCCCCCACGGCGCGGGAACAGAGCGACATCGATCTGGGGCGCGAGATCGGGCGGCAGATTGCAGCGCTCCGGATCGGGCAAACCGTGGTTGTGAAGCACGGGACCGTCCTGGCCGTCGAATCCGTGGAGGGGACCGACGCTGCCATCAGGCGGGGCGGGGACCTCGGTCGGGGCGGGGTCGTGGTGGTCAAGGTGAGCCGCCCCGATCAGGACCTCCGTTTCGATCTGCCCACGATCGGCCCGGAGACGCTCTCCGCCCTACGAGATGCCAGCGCCACGGCCCTGGCCCTGGACGCGGGGCGCACCCTGCTCCTGGATCGCGAGCGATTCGTGGCCGGGGCGAATGAGTTGGACTTGGCGGTGGTGGCAGACTAAGAACGAGGAACGTTCGGCAGTTCGACCGTTCGGCGGTTCCTTTCCGAGAAGAACAGTCGAACAGCCGGGACCCACGGCACCGCGGTGGATGCCCACCGCCGTGGCGTGGGTGCCCCGAACAGCCGGACGCTTTGTGGAGAGTATGGACGCAGCCGAGCGGACAGTAAAAGTGGCGGTCGTCGGTGTGGGCCACCTGGGGCAACATCATGCGCGGATCTACACCGAGCTGCCTGGGGTCGAGCTGCTCGCGGTGGCAGATGTTGCCGAGGCACGCCGGCGTGAGGTGGGCGGACGGCTGCGGGTGCCGACCGTAGCGGATTACCGGGATCTGCTTCGACAGGTGGATGCCGTCAGCGTGGCGGTTCCCACGCTGTTGCACCACCAGATCGCCAGGGAGTTCCTGCTGGCGGGATCCGATGTTCTGGTGGAAAAGCCGATCACCCGGACGCTCCACGAGGCGGACGACCTGATCGCCGTGGCCGCGGCTGGGAAACGCATCCTCCAGGTCGGCCACAGCGAACGGTACAACGGAGGGGTCCAGGCCCTGGCGGCGCATGTCCAGGATCCCGGGTTCATCGAGGTCCACCGCATGGGACCTTTCCCGGGCCGCGGCACCGACGTGGATGTAGTGCTGGACCTGATGATCCACGACATCGACATCATCCTCACCCTGGTCAAATCCCCGGTTACGGCGGTCAGCGCCGTCGGGGTACCCGTGGTCTCCGGTCAGGTGGACATCGCCAACGCTCGACTCGAGTTCGCGTCCGGCTGCGTGGCCAACATCACGGCCAGCCGGGTGACCGGCGAACGCCTGCGCAAGATCCGGGTGTTCCAACGGGATACCTATTTCGTTCTGGACTACGCCAGCCAGGAGCTGCATCTGTTCCGGCCGACGCCGGCCTCCGGCCCGGGCAAGTCGCGCCTCAGCCGGGTGGAAATCCCTGTGGCGCGGGTGGAGCCGCTGCGGCAGGAGCTCATGGACTTCGTGAGCAGCGTGCGGAGCCGCCGCCCCCCCATGGTCCCGGGCAAGGCCGGGCGCGACGCCGTGGCCGTGGCCGCCCAGATCATCGAGCGCCTCTGACCTGGGATGGGTGGACCGGTGGAGTTCGGGAGGGAGGGGGCGCACGGCCACGGTTCGCCACCGATGACGCGAATCCTGATTGTGGCGGGGGAGGCCTCTGGCGACCTGCACGGCGCCCGGTTAGTGGAGGCACTCCGGCGCCTCAAGCCGCATCTCACCGTGGAAGGCATGGGTGGGGCGCAGATGCGGAAGG
>CAZXXV010000036.1:2980-14860 GCA_964644725.1 uncultured bacterium | reverse complement strand
TGCTGCAGTCGATCGCCGACTCGATCGGTCGGCCCCTGCCCGACACCCTCGGCCACGGGAGGTAACATGAGTCGCCGCGCGGTCATCCAGCGCAAGACGTCCGAAACTGAGATAGAGATGACCCTGGACCTCGACGGAACCGGGGAGCACCGAATCGAGACCGGGATCCCGTTCCTCAATCACATGCTGGCCCAGGCGGCGAGGCACGGACGCTTCGATCTGTCCGTGCAGGCCACGGGCGATCTCAGCGTGGACCTCCACCACACCGTGGAGGATGTCGGGATTGTCCTGGGCGATGCGGTGTCGCAGGCCCTGGGCGAGAAGGCCGGGATCCTCCGGTACGGGGCGGCGCGGGTGCCCATGGAGGAGGCGCTGGCCTCGGCCGTGATCGACCTGTCCGGCCGTCCCTTCCTCGTGTTCCAGGCCCCCCAGCTCACGGGGCGGATCGGCGATTTCGAGGCCGATCTGGTACGAGAGTTCTTCCAGGGGCTGACGAATCACCTGCGGGCCAACGTCCACATCCACGTGGAGTACGGACAGAACCTCCACCACATGGCCGAGGCAGTCTTCAAGGCGGCCGGCCGGGCACTGGACCAGGCGACGACGGTCGATCCGCGGCTTCCGGGAGTCGTCCCATCGACCAAAGGAAGCCTGGCCTGAGATGATCGCCATCATCGATTCGGGCATTGCCAACCTGCGCAGCGTGCAGAAGGGCTTCGAGCGGGTGGGGCACGAGGCCAGGATCGTCGAGGACCCGCGGCTCCTCACCGAGTCTGCGGGAATCGTGCTCCCAGGAGTTGGAGCCTTCGCCGACGGCATCGCCAAGCTGTCGCGCCACGGATTCATCGAGCCGCTCCGGCGCGCCATCGAACAGGGGAAGCCGGTCCTGGGGATCTGCCTGGGCCTTCACTTCCTCTTCTCGGAAAGCGAGGAATTCGGCCTGCACAAAGGGATGCATCTCCTCCCCGGTCGGGTGCGGCGATTTGCCGATGACATGCCCGATCCCGCGATCCCGGGCACCCGGCTGAAGGTGCCCCACATGGGCTGGAATCGTGTCCGGAGGGTGCGGCCGGCGCCTATCCTGGCGGGCCTGCCCGAGGAACCCTTCTTCTACTTTGTCCACTCTTACTACGTGGAGCCAGCGGACAATAACGTCACAGCGGGCGTCACCGAGTACGGCCGTTGGTTCACCTCGGTGATCTGGCGCGACAACCTCTTTGCGACGCAGTTCCATCCGGAAAAGAGCCAGGCGTCCGGCCTGAAGCTCCTGGCGAATTTCGCCGCCCTGACGCGCTGACGTCACGTTCGGGCCGTCGCTCCGCGACGCACGGCCGATCCATTCGGGGAATCCATCAGGACTCGATCGCAGGGCGCTTGCATGGAAATCCTTCCTGCCATTGACCTGCGGGGCGGACGGGTGGTCCGGCTGATCCAGGGCGACCCCGCGCGCGAGACAGGATACAGCCACGATCCGGCCGCCGTGGCCCAGGAATGGGAGCGACGGGGAGCGCGGCGCCTGCACCTCGTGGATCTCGACGGCGCCTTCGCCGGATCCCCGGCCAATCTCACTGCGCTCCGGCAAATCTTCCGGGCGATCACGGTGCCGGCCCAGCTTGGGGGCGGGCTGCGCAGCCTGGACTCGGTCCGCGCCGCACTGGACCTGGGGGCGGCTGTCGCCATCGTGGGCACCGCGGCGATCCGGGACCCGGCATTCCTGGAGGCGGCGTGCGCAACCTTCCCCGAGCGGGTGGCCCTCGGTCTGGACGCCCGAGGCGGAATGCTGGTGACCTCCGGCTGGACCGAGGCGACCGCAGCGCGGGCGACAGAGTTCGCCCGCCGGGCGAGCGACCTTCCCCTGGCGGCGATCATCTACACGGAGGTCCAGCGGGATGGGATGCTGGAAGGCCCCGACCTCGATGGGCTCTCGGCCGTGGCCTCCGCTACGAGGATTCCGGTGATCGCCTCCGGCGGCGTCTCATCGGTCCAGGACATTCAGGCCCTGAGGAGCCTTGTCCCCCAGGGCGTGGTGGGGGCGATCATCGGCAAGGCGCTGTACGACGGTCGACTCACCCTCGAGGCAGCCCTTCATGCGGCGGCGCGAATGTGATGCTGACCAAGCGGATCATTCCCTGCCTGGACGTCAAGGAAGGACGCGTCGTTAAGGGCACGCGGTTCGTCAACCTGCGCGACGCGGGGGACCCGGTGGAGGTGGCCGCCGTGTACGATCAGGAGGGCGCGGACGAGCTGGTGTTCCTGGACATCACGGCCTCGCACGAGCGGCGCCGCATCATGATTGACGTGGTCGCCCGGACGGCCGAGCAGGCGTTCATGCCCCTGACGGTGGGAGGCGGCATCCGGTACCTGGAAGACATCCGGGAATTGCTCCAGGCCGGCGCCGACAAAGTGTCGCTGAACACGGCCGCGGTGCAGGATCCCGAGCTGGTGCGGCGGTCGGCCGAACGGTTCGGGAGCCAGTGCATCGTTCTGGCCATCGATGCCAAACGAAGAGCCGAGAGCCGGGTACCCGCGCAGCAGCGCGGGTGGCCGAGAGCCGAGCAGGACGCCTCACGTTTCACGCCTCACGTTTCACGCCCCTCGTGGGAGGTGTACATCCACGGCGGCCGAACGCCCACCGGCAAAGACGCGGTCGCCTGGGCGGTCGAGGGGGGAAAGCTGGGGGCGGGCGAAATCCTGTTGACCAGCATGGACCGCGACGGTACGAAGGACGGGTACGACCTGGAGCTGACCCGCGCCATCGCGGAGGCGGTGGGCATCCCGGTCATTGCCTCGGGAGGCGCCGGGACCCTGGAGCACCTGTACGAGGGGCTTGTCGCGGGGAAGGCCGATGCGGTTCTGGCCGCGTCAATCTTCCACTACGGGGAGTTCACGATTCCGGAGGCCAAGCGATACCTGGCGGGGCGCGGCGTGCCGGTGCGGCTCTAGCCGCCCGACGGGAAGCCTTGAGAAAGGAGGGCAGGGATGGAGTTCCAAGCGGTGGCAATCCAAACCCCCGAAGGGGCCAACGTCATCCTGGGCCAGAGTCATTTCATCAAGACGGTCGAAGACCTGTACGAAATCCTGGTGTCCTCCGTGCCGGGTGCGAAGTTCGGCCTGGCGTTCTGCGAGTCCTCCGGCCCCTGCCTGATCCGGTCCGCGGGCAACGACGAGCCGCTGCAGGATGTCGCCATCCGGAATGCGCAGGCGGTCGGGGCAGGGCACTTCTTCGTCGTGGTCCTCAAGGACGCCTATCCCATCAACGCCCTGAACGCCATTAAGCAGTGCCAGGAGGTCTGCACGATCTACTGCGCCTCCGCGAATCCCATCGAGGTCATCGTGGCGATCACGGGGCAGGGGCGCGGCGTGATGGGCGTAGTGGACGGCCTGTCTCCCAAGGGCGTAGAAGCCGCGGGCGACGTGACTGCGCGCAAGGACTTCCTGCGCAAGATCGGGTACAAGCTGTAATGACCAATTGCCAATGACCAATGGCGCTACCTCAGTTGGTCATTGTGTCATTGGTCATTGGGAATTCACGGTGCTGAGCTCCTGAGGGGGTGCACGGTGGTGAAGGTGCCAGAAAACCTGCGCTTCGATGCGAACGGCCTCATTCCAGCCATCGCCCAGGACGCGCAGAGCGGACAGGTCCTCATGCACGCGTACATGAATGCGGAGGCCCTGGTGCGGACCGTGGAGACCGGGCTGGCCCATTACTACAGCCGGTCGCGCCAGCGGCTGTGGCGAAAGGGCGAAGAGTCGGGGCACGTCCAGCGCGTCCGCGAGATCCTCTACGACTGCGACGCCGACACCCTGCTCCTCAAGGTGGACCAGGACGTGGCAGCCTGCCACACCGGGAACCGATCCTGCTTTTACCGCGCATTTCCCACAGCCGGCGCCGACTCCGCAGAGGTAGCGGACCGCCGGTTCGATCCGAGCGCGGTGTACGTCGGGCTCGGGATCCTGGCGGATGTGTATGGCGTGATCCTCGATCGGAAGGCGCACGCGCCCGAGGGATCCTACGTGGCCTCCCTGTTCGCCAAGGGGCGGGACCAGATCCTGAAGAAGATCCTGGAGGAGTCGGCCGAGGTCCTGACGGCGTCGAAGGACGGCGACCGGAAGCAGCTCATCTACGAGATGGCCGACCTCTGGTTCCACACCCTGGTGCTTCTCGCCGAGCATGAAGTCCGGCCGGAGGAGATCGCGCAGGAGCTCGGCCGGCGCTTGGGGAAGCGCAAGGCGGACTACGCGTGAGGATGGGCAGGGCGCCCGGGAGTGTAGGGACTCCGGCTGTTCGATCCCGGTAAAGTGTTTGACAGGGGAAGGACTGATAAGTATAATAATTTATTGCGTTTTCGAGGCTCTGGCCCGTTGCGGCAGGTTGGTCTGGCCCGATTTCGGCGGCGCAAAGGGGGTGTGAGTGGATGCCGAGCGTGGTGGTGAAGGAGGACGAGTCCTTCGAGAGCGCGCTACGCCGCTTCAAGAAGCAGTGCGAGAAGGCCGGGGTTCTCTCCGAGCTTCGCAAGCGCGAGCACTACGAGAAGCCAAGTGTTCGCCGGAAGAAGAAGATGCTGGCGGCGCGCAAGAAGGCACAGAAGCGAATGCGGCTGATGTCGGAGTAGGTCGGTGGACCTGAAAACGCGCCTCGGGGAAGATCTCAAACAAGCGCTCCGGTCTGGAGACAAGCTCCGGCTTTCGGTCATCCGTCTCCTGACGGCCCTCATCAAGAATCGCGAGGTCGAAAAGCGCGGCCCGCTGACGGACGCCGAGGTGCTTCAGGCGATCGTGGCGTCCTGCAAGCAACGGCAGGAGGCCATCGAGCAGTACAAGCAGGGAGGGCGGCAGGACCTGGTGGACAAGGAATCGGCGGAGCTCGAGATCCTGCAGTCCTACCTGCCCAAGCCCCTGACGTCCGAAGAATTGCAGGCCATGGTCCTGGAAGCGATCCGGGAGGTCCAGGCCACATCCCTCAGGGAGATGGGAAGGGTCATGGGCGTCCTGATGCCCAGGGTCACCGGCCGGGCGGACGGCAAGGTGGTGAACACGCTGGTACGCGAGGCCCTCTCCAAGAGCTGATGCGCTGACGACGTGACGCAACAGATCGTTTGCCCGGTGGCCGGCACGGGACCGGGATTGCACACGGAACGCAAGGGACTCGGGAACGAGTCCCTTGCGTTTTTCTCGGGAGGTCACGCTCTCGCTTGCCGCAAGCGCGGCTTAGCGTGATCGTGGATGTAATGGACGCTCACTCGCTGCGAGTTCTGGAATTCTCCGAGGTCGTGGACCGCCTGGCGGCCGAGGCGTCCTCGATCCTGGGACGCCAGCGAGCCGCGGCGCTCCGCCCCTCGACCGATCCGGATCTCGTCACCCGACGGTTGGCCGAGACGCGCGAGTGCCGCGACCTCTTGCGCCTGGGGCCGATGCCGACCCTGGACCGGGTCACGGACATCCGGGAGCCGCTCCAGCGCGCGACCATCCCCGGCGTGCGCCTGTCCCCGCAGGAGCTCTTGGCCATCGCGGACACGCTGGAGGCCGCGCTCCAGCTCCGCCGGCATCTGCGTGGGGTGCCTTTTCACCTGCCGGAGCTCACCCGCGTCGCCGCTGGCCTCACGCCTCCGGCGGAGGTCCCGGCGGAGATCCGGCGGTGCATTGCCCCGGATGGGGCCATGATGGATGATGCCAGCCCCACCCTCCTTCGCCTCGGTGTGGACGCGCGCCGCACGCGCGAGGCGGTCCGCGAGGCCTTGCAGGAGTTGCTCCAGTCCCCACACCTCCGGCCCATCCTGGCGGAGCCGATCATCACGCTGCGAAACGATCGCTACGTGATTCCGGTCACGCCGGGTTACCGGACACACCTCCAGGGGATCGTGCAGGACCAGTCGGCCAGCGGGCAGACCCTGTTCCTGGAACCGCTGTCCGTGGTGGAGCTGAACAACGCCATTCGCCGCTTGGAGCGCGAGGCGGAAGCAGAGGTGGACCGCCTCCTGGGTGAACTGACCTCCATGGTCCGGGCTGCCGGCGCCGCCATCGCATCCACGGTGGAGGCGCTGGCCGACCTGGACCTGATCCTGGCAAAGGCTCGGCTGGCCGAGCGATGGCACGGGGCGGAGCCGCAGATCCTCCGCGAAGGGGTCCTGCGCCTCCTCACCGTGCGACACCCGCTTCTGCTCGAGCAGCGTCGAGCGCAGGAAAAGGAGGGAGGCGAGAGGACGGTCGTTCCCATTGACGTCACGGTGAACCCTGAGGCGCGGGTGCTGGTGATCACGGGGCCGAATACGGGCGGCAAGACGGTGGCCCTCAAGACCGTCGGCCTAGCCGTCCTCATGACCCAGGCCGGCCTGTTCATCCCGGCGTCGCCGGACAGCCAGCTACCGATCTACGACTCCGTGTATGCCGATATCGGCGACCAGCAGAGCATCGCCCAGGACCTCAGCACGTTCTCGGCCCACGTGGCGCGCCTGAGGACGGTCCTGCTCCAGGCGAACCCGAAGAGCCTGGTCCTTCTGGATGAAATTGGCGCGGGGACCGATCCCGGCGAGGGGTCCGCCCTGGGAAACGCTGTTTTGGAAGCCCTGGCGGACCGGGGTTGCCACGTGCTGGCCACCACGCATCTTGACGCCGTCAAAGCATTTGTGGCTCAGGACCCGCGGATGGTGAACGCGGCGGTCGAGTTCGACCTTGACAGCCTGCGGCCCGTGTATAAATTAACTATTGGGCTTCCTGGTCGCAGCTTTGCCATTGACATTGCCTGCCGCTTGGGCATCCCGCCCACGATTATCCAGCGATCCCGGGAACTTCTGGGCGACTCTGGTGCCGAGGTCACAGCCCTGCTGAGTCGGTTGCAGACCCAAGAACAGCGACGAGATGCCGATGCCGCCGAGGCGGCCCGGGAACGGGCGGCCGCGGCGGCATCTCGACAGGCCGCCGAGGAGCTTGCAGCGGAGCTTCGCGAGCAGGTCACGGCCGTCCGGGCTCGGGCGAAGCGACTCGTGGCCGACATCGCAGCGGAGGCCCGGCGCCGCGCCGAGGCCGTCGTGGCGGAACTCTCCCGCGGGGGCTCCATCCGGGAGGCACGGGAGGCCGTCCGGCAGGTTGCTCAAAAGGCGGATGAGCGGCTGGCGGAGCTGCCGGGCACGGACGTAGTCGCGGCGAGCAATGTGGCTCCGTCCGCGGTGGAGCCGGGGCAGCGCGTCTACGTGCGCCACCTCGGCCAGACCGGCACGGTGGTGTCAGGCGCAACCGCCCACGGGTTGGTCGAGGTCCAGCTCCGCGTGGGGAAGACGCGCGTTCCCCTGGAGGAGTTGGCGCCGGTACCGGCGGCGGTGGCTCCCGCCGAGCCCTTGTCCGAGGGCGGCGTCACCTGGAAGGCCGGGGCCGGAGACTCTCTGGGGGCCGAGATCAACGTCATCGGGTGCACCGTGGACGAGGCGACGGGTCGCGTGCAGCGGTACCTGGAGGACGCGGTGCTGGGGGGCCTGTCGCAGGTTCGGATCATCCACGGCAAGGGAACGGGACGCCTGCGGCGAGGCATCGCCGAGTTCCTGAAAAAGCATCCGCTGGTGGCAGGATTTCACATGGCCTCCTTCGAAGAGGGCGGCGCCGGTGCCACCATCGTGGACCTCGGAACGCGCGAGGCCGAGGAAAAGGTTCCCGAGGGCCCTGCGTCTCCAGACGTGAGGACAGCGTGATCCCGGAAGCGGTCATCGCCGAGATCCTGCGGCGGACGGACATCGTGGAGCTGATCGGTGGGTATCTCCCGCTCAAGGCTGCGGGGCGCACCCACAAGACCCTCTGCCCGTTTCACACGGAGAAGACGCCTTCGTTCATTGTAAACCCGGAGCGCCAGATCTTCCACTGCTTCGGCTGCGGAGAAGGGGGGGACGCCATCGCCTTCCTGGTCAAGCACGAGCGCCTGACGTTCCCCGAGGCCGTGCGAACGCTGGCGGAGCGCGCGGGGGTCTCCCTTCCGGCCCGTGGCGGAGGACCGAGCGAAGGCGAGGGCCGCCTGCCGCTTTTGGAGGTGCAGCGTCAGGCCCTGGAGCATTTTCGAGAGAACCTGCGCGGGCCGGAGGGGGGCGCGGCCCGCGACTACCTCGTCCGCCGGGGCCTCACACCGCCACTCATCGAGCGGTTCCAGTTGGGATACGCATTGCCGCGGTGGGACGGGCTGCTGCGCGCCCTGAAGAAGCGGGGGCACCCGGACAGGCTGCTCGAGGCGGCCGGCCTGGTCGTGGCGCGACAGAACGCCACTCCGAAGGCGTCTCCGCCTCTGGCGGAGCGGACCGGCCACTACGACCGGTTCCGAAACCGCCTCATGATCCCGATCTGGGATGTGAGCGGAAGGGTGGTCGGGTTCGGCGGGCGGGCGCTGGACGACAAGGAGGTCAAGTACATCAACTCCCCGGAGACGGCCGTCTACCGGAAGGGAATGCACCTGTACGCGCTGAACCTGGCGGCGCGGGCCATCCGCGAGCGGGACCGGGCCCTCGTGGTCGAAGGGTACTTCGATGCGATCATGCTCCACGCCTACGGCTTCGACTACGCCGCGGCGACGCTGGGGACGGCGCTGACGACGGAGCAGGCGCGCCTCCTGGGCCGGTATGCCGCGACCGTCGTCCTGCTCTTCGACCCGGATGCACCGGGCATCGAGGCGGCCCGGCGGAACCTGGAGCACCTCATCAACGTGGACCTGGACTGGCGGATCGTCCTGCTGTCGGGAGGACTCGACCCGGACGCCTTCGTGCGGACCCACGGGGCCGCCGCCTTCTCCGCCGCCCTGGACGCGGCGCAAGATCTGGTGGAGTTCTTCCTGGACCGCCGGGTCTCGGGTCTGGACATCGCGGATCCGGTGCAGCGGGCGAGGGCCGTGGATGCCCTGGTCGAGGTGGTGGGGACCATCGACAACCCGATCCGCCGGGAAGGGTACGTCCAGCGCGTGGCCCAGCGGACCGGCATCACGGACCGCTCCCTGCTGGAAGCGGTGGTGCGGCAGCGGGGCCGGGCGGGCCGGCAGGATGCGGCCCCGGCAACCTCCGCGCCTCCTGCGTCCCCACCTTCTGCAGAGGAGCAACTCATCTACATCGGGCTCAACTACCCGGCGTGGCGCGAGCGGATCGCCGCAGCGTTAGCCCCGGAGGATGTCCGGGACTCGGTCCTCAGGCGCATCTTCACCGAGTTCATCCAGTCGGTCCGTCTAGACGATTCCGCCGGGTCCCAGGGGAACGCACGGCCGCTGAGCCTGCAGCCGCCGGACGTGCAGCGGCGCCTATCCTCGCTCTGGGCGAGGGATCCCTGGTCGATTGCCGCGGGAGAGCCCGGGGACTTCGAGACGGATGGGGAAGGGCCAGAGGCGCTCCGCCGCACTGTGGACGATTGCCTGGCCCGGATCAGCCAGGCTCGCGCGGCCGTAGAGCGGCAGGCCCTGCGCCAGGCGCTGGAGGCGGCGGAACGCCGCGGCGACCCGGAGCAGGCCCTGCGCCTGCTGGCCGAACATCCCTCAGTCAAGCGCGGCCGAGGTACCCAATAGGAGAGCACTGCATGGCCAAGCGACAGGTACAGCGAAAGGGTGCCGCTCGGCTGAGCGCTCGCGACGAAGCCGGCCGGCGCCAGTCCTCCGCTCCCGCGCGCGCCGCTTCGGGCGCGTCCTCACCGGCCGCGAAGGGAGCGAGCCACAGCCCCCGGACGCCAGGGAAAGGTGCAGGCGAAAAGCGGGCGGCCCGCCAGTCATCCAAAGGCCAGGCGGCGACACGCAAGGCCCCGGTCAAGGCGAAGCTGAAGGTGGAGCCGGTCCGGCGCCCGGCGCCGAAGGCGACGGCGAGGCCGGCGCTGAAGCCGATGGCGAAGACGGGAACGACGCCCAAGCCAGTCCCCGTGAAGCCGGTGAAGCAAGATCTCACGAAAGTCGCCGCCCCCGGAGCAAAGCCGGACACCATGGCGGCGCGCGTCGAGGAGATCAGGGCACTGGTCGCCCTGGGCAAGAAGAAGGGGTACCTCACCTACGACGAGATCATGAGCCACCTGCCCGAGGACGAGACCTCGCCCGAGCGCTTTGACGAGATCTTCCGGGCCCTCGGGGAGATGGACATCGAGGTGGTGGACGCTCCCGAACGGGCGAAGGGGACCGAGGGAGGGGAGGCGCAGGGAGAGGAAGCGGCGCCGGAAGTGGAGCTGGATCTAACCCCGGCGCCCGTGGGCCGCACGGACGACCCGGTGCGCATGTACCTTCGCGAGATGGGCAGGACGCCGCTCCTCACCCGCGAGGGAGAGATCCGGATCGCCAAGCGCATCGAGGACGGCCGGAAAGAGGTGGCGAACGCGGTCTGCCGGGCGGGGGTGGCCGTGCGCGAGGTGCTGTACCTCGGCGAGCGGTTGGAACAAGGGCGCCTCCGCATCGGTGACCTCCTGGCGCTGAGCGAATTCGAGGAGCTGTCGGAGCAGAAGGAAAAAGAGCTGTTCGGGGATATCCGTCCCGTGATCCGCGGGCTAAAAAACGAACAGGCCAAGCTGGACGACCTGCACCGCCGCCTGGGCAAGGCCCGCCCGCGGCTCACCAGCCGGGGCCTGACCCGCTTCGAGGCGGAGATCGCCCAGCGAAAGGCCAAGCAGGCGGAACTCCTCCGTCGCCTCAGCCTGAACCAGCGGGTGGTGGACCGCATCGTGGCCCGCATGCGGAGCTTCCTGGAGCGGATCGAGGCCGGGGAGCGGGAGCTGCAGGAACTGGCCCGGAACGCCCGCATGAACCAGGCGGATCAGAAGCGCCTGGCCGGCGGCGATGGGCTCAGCCCGAACACGCTGCGGGCGATGCTGCGCCGGGCGCGGCTGGCCAAGCGCGATGGGGACATCCTGCGGCAGCATTTCACGAATGTCCTGGAAAAGATCCGGAAGGTGGAGCAAGAGGCGGACGCCCCCGCCAAGGAGCTGCGCGCCCTCGTCACGGCCATCACGGAGGGAGAGCGGAAGGCCCTCCAGGCCAAGAAGGAGATGGTCGAGGCGAACCTGCGCCTGGTCATCAGCATCGCCAAGAAGTATACCAACCGCGGCCTCCAGTTCCTGGACCTGATCCAGGAAGGGAACATCGGCCTCATGCGGGCGGTGGACAAGTTCGAGTACCAGCGCGGGTACAAGTTCAGCACCTACGCCACCTGGTGGATCCGGCAGGCCATCACGCGGGCCATCGCCGACCAGGCGCGGACCATCCGGATCCCGGTGCACATGATCGAGACGATCAACAAGCTCATCCGGGCGTCGCGCCACCTGGTGCAGGAGTACGGCCGCGAGCCGACTCCGGATGAGATCGCGCAGAAGATCGACCTGCCGGTGGACAAGGTGCGCAAGGTCCTCAAAATCGCGCAGGAGCCCATCTCGCTGGAGACCCCCATCGGGGAGGAAGAGGATTCGCATCTGGGCGACTTCATCGAGGACAAGAGCGCGGTGTCCCCGCTGGAGGCGGTCATCGGGATCAACCTCGAGGGGCAGACCGAGGAGGTATTGAAGACGCTCACGCCCCGCGAGGAGCGGGTCCTGCGCCTCCGCTTCGGCATCGGGGACGGCTGCGATCACACGCTGGAGGAGGTCGGAACGCAGTTCGACGTCACCCGCGAGCGCATCCGCCAGATCGAGGCCAAGGCCCTCCGCAAGCTGCGCCACCCGACCCGGAGCAGGAAGCTGAAGAGCTTCGTGGAGGCCTGAGGACCCCGGCGGTATGAGAGGCGTGATCGGCCAGACCGTTTGAGGGTGGTACAGGACGGCTGGACATGTCCGGAGGTGTGAATTATACTGCCCGCTGTCGCCTGCCTTCTGCTCATCTGACTTGGGCCCATAGCTCAGTTGGTCAGAGCCACCGGCTCATAACCGGACGGTCGGAGGTTCGAGTCCTCCTGGGCCCACCAT
>CAZXXV010000036.1:0-2880 GCA_964644725.1 uncultured bacterium | reverse complement strand
TTTTCTTTGGTAAACCGGAAATTGGAAACCAGCGCCCGGCCAGAAGGCGCCCAACGCGATAAGGCGCCCAATGGCTCGGTGTCCCGGATCCTGCGCCAGCCGCGCCCCGACACTCGACCGATCGCACGGGAAAACGCTTGTCTGCCGATATCAAAGGTGATATAAAGCACCTGTGGCCTGGATGCTTGAACGGTACGAGCGGGATGATGGTCAGAGCCCTGTGGAGGACTTTATCAACGGCCTCCCGACCAAGGTCCGGGCCAGGGTGCGGGCTCACCTCACCCATCTGCAGGAGGTGGGCAATCGTGCAGCGGCCCCGATCTCAGAAGCCATCGGCGAGGGCTTGTTCGCGCTGCGGGTGAGTGCGGGCCGGCATGAGGCGCGGATTTTCTACGCCTTCTTTCCAGGCCAGAGGATCGTATTGCTGCACGGCTTCTTGAAGAAGACCCGAGCCATCCCCACCCGAGAACTTGAGACCGCTCGCGCCCGGTTGCGGGAGTTGCAGGAGAGTTGAGCCATGGCTAGGAGCGCCCCGTTCCGTCGGTGCCTCAAGGAAGAACTTCGCGACCCGGAATTCGCCGAGGAGTACGAAGCCGAACTCCAGCGCCTACGGATTGCCGAGCAGATAGCGAAAGCCCGTCAGGCGGAAGGGCTGACCCAGGAAGGCTTGGCACGGCGGATGGGCACGTCTCAGCCTACGGTTGCCCGCCTGGAGCGCGGCGACTACCGGGGATACACCCTTACGACGCTGGCGAAGGCGGCAAGCGCTCTCAAGCATCGGCTTCGCATCGAACTTGAGCCTGCTCACGGGCGCGCTGGATACATTAGGAAAGCGTGGCCCCGCACGGATAAGAAGTAGTCCGGGACCTCCCCGGCCCTTCCTCTGCGACGGGAGAAGGCCCTCACGTGACCCTGGCAAGCGTCCAGGGAAGCATTTTCCGTTGACACACTCTACCGGTGAGCGATAGGCTCTCGCTGAGCCACCCGGCATCATCTTCGTTTCACGGGAAAACTCGCTCACACCAATACCTACTGCGCACATCGGCCGTCGCGGCCTTTGATCCCCCTCCGTATCGCGATGTCCATTGCCCAGGGCACCGTGCGCTTATGCGCCGCCCGAAAAATGAATTCAGGCTCTCGCAGAATCAAGAGGTTAGCAGCCAAATGGTATCCGGTACTTTTTTACGATAGCGCGCCTGCAAGGGAAAGAGCGGAACTTCAACGGCGAGCAGTTCTGGGCTCGTGGGCACGCCGTCTCGACCGTTGGGTTTGAGTTGGAAGCGGTGCGGCGTTACGTGCGCGAGCAGGACGCCGTCGACGACGCCGGTCAGTTCTGAAGCGAGTCGTTGGCAGCTCAGTTTCGCCATTCCCGTGAGTTCGTCAAGTCGTACGACCGCCTTTGAGGCGGTCACACTCATCAAGCCACCGGCTTCGCCGGGGGTGTCTGACCGCACGTTCCTCTTGACCTCGACCCATCCGCCCGCCGTCCTGCCCGACACGGGCGGCGTGGCTTTCCCGGTGGTCGCGGCACTGATCGGCCTGTGTCTGCTGACTGCTGCGGAAAGTGTGCGCTTTCCTGGTTCAGCTCGGCCTGGGCCTGGAGACGAGCGTTGACGACGTGGGTGACACGTAATGGCAACCATGGCGACCTGACGCGCTTCCCATAGCGACAGGCGAAGAATAACGGGAGGCCCATATGGTATACAAGCCACTTCTGACCATACTGCTATTGGCCTTTATGGGCCTTGGTGGCTGCGTAATGGTATCGCCGGTGACGACCCCAGGGCAGAGCCCCGGTGGTCTCACAGCGCGTATGCTCACCGCTCGGAATGCGCTGGGGGGGCCTGGCCCGTCAAGCTTCAACTGGAGTCCTGGCGGCGCCACCCTCGCCTACGTGGAGCCGCAGAACGGGCAAGACGTGCTATGGCTGTACGACGCGACGGCAGGGACAAAGAGGGTGCTCCTCGATGCTGCTGCCAGCCCTGACAGCATTGACGTCACCTCGGCTCAGTGGTCCCCGCAGGGTGATCTGTTGTTATTGACCGGCGCAAAGGCGATCTGGCTGCTCGACGTCCAAACGGGCAAGCTGAAACCACTGGCCGAGGGCACGAGTTCCCCGATCGGGTTGGTGTTCTCGCCGGATGGTGCGCGCCTGTCCTATGTGCGGGAGAACGACCTCTACACCACCCGCGTCGCGGACGGCCAGACGCAGCGTCTTACGGCCGATGGGAGCGAGAGCGTCTTCAACGGGGGCCTCGACTGGGTTTACAATGAGGAGTTGGCAACCCGTGCGGCACAGCCCGCCTACGCCTGGTCACCCGACGGCAAGTGGCTGATCTACTTGCGCCTCGACGATAGCTCGGTGCAAAACGACCCCGTCACCGACTTCGGCCCGGTCCCGCCCACGGTCCGCTATACCCGTTATCCGACGGCGGGCAGCCCGAACCCGGTGGCCTCGCTCCATGTGCTCGTCCCGGACGAAAGCCAGCCCACGCGCGCGCTCCCGGCCGATGCTGAGTACATCCTCCCGTTTTTCACCTGGACCCCGGATTCCGAAGAGGCGATCTACATCACGGTGAGCCGCGACCATGACGTCCTCGAATTGAGAGCGTGGAACCCTGCGACCGGCGCGGGCCGGACGATCATCCGGGAAACGGATCCCCACTGGATCAACGAAGAGCGTTATGCGGTCCCGGTCTTCCTGGGCGACGGTGGGCAATTCCTCTGGCTCTCCGAGCGCGACGGCTTCATGCACCTCTACCTCTACACTCGGGAGGGGGAGCTGGTCCGGCGGCTGACCCAGGGGGATTGGATGATCGACTCTACGGCATGGAACCTGCTCACGCCAGGACGGCCGGTTCACACGGACTCCGCCGGCGC
>CAZXXV010000035.1:5697-14958 GCA_964644725.1 uncultured bacterium | reverse complement strand
GGCAATCACCCGCCGGCACACCCGGGACATCCGGAGGATCAAGGAGTACTTCGGCTGGGACACGCAGGTTGCTCTCGAGGTGTTCACTGACCCCGAGGCGACGAGTGACCGTGAACTGTTCGCTCTTGTTCAGACCGCCTTTTCCCCGAACGAAGCTTTGAGCCGCCTTGACCACTTGGACCAAGATTGGTGGCTGGAAGCGTCCTCCCAAGCCCGCTGCCGACTGAACATTGATGTTGAGTACCTCTGATGCTCTTTGACTGGACGAAATACCTGGTCTTGGCCGAAGAACTCGGGCTCCGCCATGACGACGAGGCCGCTCTCCGGTCGGCAGTCAGCCGGGCTTACTACGCTGCCTTCTGCAAGGCTCGCAATCGGCTGAGTTTGGAGGGTGTAGATATTCCGAAGATGGACGTCCACAGCTTTGTTTGGAACAGGTACCGGGAGGCCGTAGGCGAATTGCGCAGGTCCATTGGCACGACCGGGGACCGTCTGCGGCGAAGTAGAAACAAGGCAGACTATGATGACGAGGTTCCTCGGTTGTCAACAATAGTTCAGGATACCACTATTAGAACGAGGCGCTTGCTAGAGTCCCTGGAGAACCTCAGCCATGTCGCGCCTTGAATTGGATCAAAAGATTGGATCCGCGATCGCCGCGTGGCGCGACAAGAGGTACGAGCGGGCAAGCCGGACCACGAAGCGCCTCTTGGAGTTCTGGTTCCTTGATGACCACTTCCTGGGGAAAAGGGAGGAGTTCCGTTTCTGGCGGGCGCAGCGGGAGGCCATGGAGGCTCTTATCTACGTTTACGAGGTCTGCCGCTATCACAACCTCTACAGCCTGTCGCGCAATTTCGATGTGAGTCTCACCTTTGATCCCATCACCGACAACTGGCCCAAGTATTGCTTCAAGATGGCGACGGGCTCAGGGAAAACCTTCGTTATGGCCCTGGCCATCATCTGGCAGTACTTCAACCGCTTCTTCCAGACGGAGAATGGGTGCCGCTACACCTCGAGGTTCTTGCTCATTGCGCCGAACCTCATCGTTCTCGACCGGCTGAACGAGGCCTTTGCGGACAACGCCATCTTTCGCGAATTTCCCTTCATCCCACCGGAATGGGAGGCGGACTTTGACCTCCAGCTCATCTATCAGAGTCAGGTTGGCGCTGAGCATGCCTTTGGGACCCTCTATCTCACCAACGTCCAACAGCTTTACGAGGAAAGGGTGGCGGAGCCAGCTAACGCGTTGCATGAGACTTTGGGCGCTTATGTGGTCAAGGGGCAACCGCTGACGAGGGCCGACCTCCACGAAGCCCTAGCCGGTCACCGGGACCTGATGGTGCTGAACGACGAGGCCCATCATGTCCACTCGGACGATCTGGAGTGGGCGAAAGCCCTTACCCGTGTGGACGAGGCGGCACGCCGGGACGAGGGCGGGGGTCTCGTCGCCCAACTCGATTTCTCCGCCACTCCCTATACCGGGGGCGGGGATGCCAAGCGTTTCTTCCCCCACATTATCTACGACTATCCCCTGGCGGCGGCCATCCGGGACCAAGTGGTTAAGCGCCCGAAGATCGGGGAGATCGAGCACGCACCTGAGCCGGTCACGCGGGATTACGTGCGCAGGAACCAGGTCCAGATAGACGCGGGGGTCGAGGTCTTTCGCCAGTTCCAGCGGGATCTCTCGAAGTCGGGAAAGAAACCCGTGCTTTTTGTCATGACTGACCAAACCCGCAACGCCGATAGGGTCGGGCGCTACCTTGAGGACACCCACCGCCTGAAAGGCCTGGTGATCCATACGGACAGAGCAGGCGTCATCACCAAGAAGGACTTGGACAAGGCGCGTGAAGCGGCGCGGTCCATTGACACGAATGAGTACCAGGCCATCGTGAGCGTGATGATGCTCAAGGAGGGGTGGGACGTAAAGAACGTCTGTGTCATCGTCCCCCTACGCTCCTACGAGTCGGCCATCCTGGCAGAGCAGACCTTGGGGCGGGGGCTGCGAAGGATGAGTTTGTCCGGCGCGGGGTGGGATGAGAAACTCATCGTTGTTGACCATCCCAGGTTTCGCGACCTGTGGAATGCCGAGGTTCGAAGTGAGGACCTGGACATCGAAATCACCGAGGCCCGCCACGTCTACGAGCCAGCCAACGTGATCCGGGTGGATCCGGCGAAGGCGCAGTTCGGCGTGGCGATCCCAGTGCTGGCCGGTGGGATCACACGAGATGTCCGCCGGATCGCGGACCTAGACGTCAGAAGCCTCCCGGGCGGCCTCTTCCGGATCGACGAGATCGAACTGCCCAAGGTAATGTATCGGGAGAAGGACCTCCTGACCCAAAAGGTGGATCTCCAGCGCGAACTCTCCTTCGACTACACGGATCGCTACGACGTGTATCTCCAGGCGATCACAAAGGGGACTCTCTCGCGTTGTGCGGCCTCAGCGCATTTCGCGGAGGTGGTGCCCAGGGTGCGCGAGTACGTCGAAGCGCGGCTCTTTGATCGTCCGGTGGACATGGGCCGCCCAGAGATCGCGCGCAAACTCAATCATATCCCGGTGCGGGAGAAGATTCGGGATATATTTGTGGACGCAATCCTTCGCCTTCAGGTGGTGGAGGAGCCCTACCAGTTAGTGGAACGGTTCCTAGTGGGTTGGATGGAGCCCTTCCACACTTCGGAGCCGGTTTATCCCGGAAAAAAGACGGTCTTCGAGGCTCTCCCGTACCCACGACGGGGCGAGTACGAGAAGCCCTTCATGCGTTACCTCGACGAACAGGAGGAGGTGCTTGCCTATACCAAGGTTCTCTCCCGGATGCCGCTCCGCATTCCTTACCACGACGCCGAAGGACATCTCCGCCACTACATCCCGGACTTCGTGGTGAAGGCGAGGGATCGCACCTACCTCATCGAGACAAAGGGCAAGGGGTGGGACGATCAGGAGGCGGTCCGGGCGAAAGTCGAGGCTGCCAAAGGATGGTGCACAAAGGTTTCTGAACTCACGGGTGAGGATTGGACATTCGTCAAGGTTCTCCAGGCTGATTTCGACCGCTTCCGAGGTCTGCCGTTCACCGGGCTAGTTGTTGCTGTTTCGAGGTGACACGCCGCCGTCTCGTCTAACTGCCATTGTTTGCGATGGTCTTGGCCCTAGGCCCAGCTCCCCTCGGAAGTTCGGCAATGTCCAGACGTAGGCAGGGATGATCTGCTTCCAGGGGGGATGAAAGACGCGTAGCCATTCTTTAAGACCGACTCAGCCGACCAGGCCTTTTCGCCTGCGGAGGAGCGCTGACCGTGCGTGGGGACCCGAGAGGGAGAAAGGATCATGCACATGCCCGACAGATCGCTCGGCTTCATTGGACTTGGTGTGATGGGCGGCCCGATGGCCCGGAATCTAATCAAGGCTGGGTACGCGGTCACTGGCTTCGACACGGATCGCGGCCGGTTGGGCCAGCTCGCCGCCGTGGGGGTGAAGGCAGCGGCATCGGCGGCCGAGGTCGGCCGTGCCAGCGAGATCGTGTTCCTCTCTCTCCCCACAGGCGACGTGGTCCGGCAGGTGGTGACGGGGGAGGGTGGCCTTGCCACGGTCATGAAATCGGGGTCGGTCATCGCGGATCTGAGCACGACGGAGGCCAAGGTGGCCCAGGACGCGTCCACCGAGTGCGCGACGCGCGGCATCGTCTTCCTGGATGCGCCCGTCAGCGGCGGCGAGCAGGGGGCCATTGACGCCACCCTCTCCATCATGGTGGGCGGGGACGCCGCGGCCTTCGCGCGCTGCAAGCCGATCCTCTCGGTCATGGGACGGTCCGTCGTCCACATGGGCGGCAGCGGGATGGGGCAGGCGGCCAAGCTCATCAACAACCTCATCGTCGCGGCCGGCTTCGCCGCCGTCTGCGAGGGCTGGGCTTTGGCGGTCAAGGCCGGCTTGGACCCCGCTACCCTGCACGAGGCGATCAAGGGGGGCTGGGCCGGCTCGCGCGTGATGGAAGAGACGATCCCGCGCCTCCTCAAGCGGAACTTCGTTCCCGGCGGGACCGTGGACATCATGACCAAGGACGTGAGCTACGCTTTGAACATGGCCAGGACGCTGAACCTGCCGGTGCCTGTGACGGCGTTGGTCCATGAGCTCTTCCGCATGGCCAAGGCCCAAGGGAAGGGACCGAAGGCCCAACCGGTGCTCATCACGTTGTGGGAAGAGTGGACCGGAATCCAGGTGGGCAGCGAAAGGGCCTGAAGACTATTTCGAATTTCGAAATTCGAATTTCGAAATGGGGGAATCGGTGGAAAAGACGCGACGGCAGGAAATCCGCGAGCTACTCTCTGAGCGCACGT
Organism: uncultured bacterium; assembly: GCA_964644725.1. Taxonomy (GTDB): domain Bacteria; phylum Methylomirabilota; class Methylomirabilia; order Methylomirabilales; family 2-02-FULL-66-22; genus 2-02-FULL-66-22. Next base: position 10,638 of record CAZXXV010000035.1, on the reverse strand, counting down.
GGACCCTGGATGGACTGGTGGCGCGGTACGTCGTGGCCAAGAAGATCATCGTTGACGATCTGGAGCATATCGCGCGCTCCGTGGCGCCACGCCACCGGCTCGAGATCCTCCCGCCGGTATGCGAGGAATGCGGGTTCCGATTCAAGGACCGCGCGCGGTTCTCCGATCCGTCTCGTTGCCCCCGGTGCAAGAACGAGCACCTGAGTGCGCAGCGTTTCCGCATCACGTGAGAGGGGAAGGGCACGGGACATTCGAACTGCGGCGGGAAGAGCGGGTCCCTCATCCCGGCGACCGGCGGGCCGATCGCCAGGGATGAGGGAACACCACCTCCAAGGAGGGATGCCATGCGGGTGTGGATCAGCCTGGCGTACCTGAGTCTGGGCGCGTCGCTGGTCAGCCTGGGGATCGCGAATGCCTCCTGGCTGCTCCAGTCGCCGGCCGCCGGCTTGAGCCCTCGCGCCTATGCTGGCGGCGCCGTCATCGCCCTCCTGTACGCCATCACCTTTCTGCTGTTCGATCAGGCCCAGCGACACTGAAGCGGGAAGCCGCCCCGACGCCGTCCTGCGCTTGTCGCTTCGCATGGCCGGCATCGGAGGCGGCAATCGCTCAGGCGCTCGGACCCTCGGGTTGCACAGCCGGTTTCTGAACTCGCGCCGGCTTGCGGGCCGGGGCCGGCTTCGCGCGGCGCGCCCTCCGCTTGGGTTTCGGTTGCGCGGTCGCCTTGCGGTAGCCACCCGCAGAATCCCTGGCCAGCACCCCTTCCTTCTTCCACCGGGAGAGGATCGCGTACAGGTGGGCCTTGGGCCGCCGGCCCGCTACCGGGTGGCGAGTCAGCGTTTTCAGGGTGAAGCGCGCCGGGAGCGAGCTGAAAACCTCCTTCCAGTTGACCTGGCGCGATCGTCTGATTCGGCGCCGGACGCGTGCAGGCCCGGGCTTTGCCCGTCCACGGAAAAGCTCCTCACCCTTCGCATACTCCGCCTTCAGACCTGCGAGCTCTTCCTCCCGCTTGGCGATCTCCCGCTTCAGACCCCGCAGAACCTCCAGCACTTCCCGCCGGATGCCCCCCAGCTTTCCTTCCAGGTCCGCCAGGGTCTTGCTCCTGCTTCGTCGCGCCATGGTTCCTCCTCTCGCGGTTGGGAGATGGGCGCCGTCGTCCGTCAGAACGCCACCAGGAGCGAGAGGAACGTCGCAGCCTCTGCGCCCACGAGCTGAGAACGAACGGGCCCGCTACCGCTTCCCGGACTCCTTCACGCGTTCCAGGTACTTTCCGGTGGCCACCTCGATCCGGATCAGCCCTCCTTCCTTGATGAACAGGGGCACCAGGACCTCCATGCCGTTCTCCAGGGCCGCCTTCTTGAAGGCGCTCGTTTCGCGCTGGTGCATGGGCTGCGCCGTGGAGGCGACGCGAAGGTCCACGCTCTCCGGAAACACCACACCGATGGCGCGCTCCCCGATCGTCTCGACCGGCAGACGCACGCCGGGTTGCAGGAAGCCCGCCTTGATGCCCAGTACCTCTCGCGAGACGGAAAGCTGCTCGAACGTCGTGGGGTTCATGAAGTAGAAGGCGTCGCCGTCCTGATAGAGGAACTCCATCGTCTCCCGCTCGACCGTCGTGGTCGCGAGCTTCTCCTCAGGGCGGAAGCGCCGGTCGGTGCTCGATCCGGTGCCGAGGTCTTGCAGCCTGGCGTGAACGGCCCCCGGCATTTTTCCGCCCCCAGCTCGATACTCCGCCGATAGCACGCGGTACAGCTGCCCCTCGACCTCCACGATCATTCCGGGGCGAAGATCCGATGCGATCACCATGGCCGGAGCTCCACTCCCGTCTTCCGCGCGCCGAGTGACATGCAGCGGGATGCTAGCACAGACGGGGGTGCGACGGAACGCCTTTATCACTATCCGAGGGGAAACGTGTCCAGCCCTGAACGGGACCCCGGGGCCAGATGTGCCTCGGCATGGGCCGGCTCAATTCCGCATCGCCCGGACCTGCGCCTCGAACTTGGGGTCACGCTCCAGCCGGAAATCCCCGCCACACTTGCTGCATTTCCCGGCCCAGGATTCGTCCTCCTGCTGCGCAAGGACGACGACCCCGCAGACTTCTTTCCGGGGGATGCGATGCAGTGTGATGGCGATGAATTGGCTGTCTGTGGTCATGCTGGATCCTTGGAAGGCTTGCCCTGGCCTCTCAGCGACTGATTTTTGATTTCCTGGGGGGCTGCTGCCCCACTAACAGGATGCCACCATCCGGGCATGAAGGTCAAGAGGGGTGCTTGCCCAGGTCGCTCTGCGCACCATATGGGAGGGGTCTGACAACGGTTGCGTACAGATTTGGATGTTTGTGCTCGGCGATTCTGCCGGCTCAAAGATGCGGGAAGCGGGGATTCCCCTCATCTTGCAAGGGGATGGAGGGAGGCGGTCGGGTCGGCGGCCTCTTGGCCCTTGGCTTGCTTCAACAATGTGGAGCGATCCATTGTCCGATTAAGCCACCCATGGGTGAGGCGAGCCGGCCGTGAGGCGCCTTGCATCATCGCGTGGGGAAAGGGCGTTACCATCGCACAGAAAGGAGGTCGCTGGAGGCGGAGGACCTGAGATCGCCGGGAGTGAATGCGGCCGCGGGCCATCATGTTCCTCGCGCCCAGGCGCCCGCGGTCTATCGTCGAGGAGGGCATTGCCATGGCATTCTCATTCGAGGGGCTGAACGTGTACCAGCGGGCACTGAAGGTTGCGGAGACAATCAGCGGCATGGCTGCGGCATTCGGCCGGGGGCATTATCTTCTGGCCGACGAACTGCGGCGGGGCACTTATCGCATCTGCCAGCAGATCGCAGAGGGGACCGGACGCTGGCCTCGGGCGGAGCAGCGAGGGGCTTTCTCGGCGGCCCGGGGCGTCGTCCTCGAGATGGTCCCACTGCTCGAACTCGCGCGCCGCGCGAGTCTGCTTCCTGTCGAGATGCACGAGTCGCTCAAGGGCGAACTGGACGGGCTCTCCAAGATGTTGGCTGGTTTGATCCGCGGCAGCGATCAGAAGACCGGAACAGACAGTGTGAAGCGAGGCGCGTAACGTGCTCACGGGCTTTGAAGCACCAAAGCCCTGCCATCCGGCAGGGCTTTGGTGCTTGTGGGTGATACCCCCACCCTCGGATCTACCCGAGCGGCTCGGGCATCCGTCGAAGAAGAGCGCGTAGCTTCAGAGTGGACGGCGACCTACTTCTTGCCCAGTCTGTGCCTCTTCACGTACACCCAGAGCTTCTTGGTCATGTCGCTCGGGCTCACCGGTTTGCTGCCGAAGACGGCCTCCATCGTGTCGGTGCATCCCTTGAAATCGATGGCGTAGCCGCCGAATGCCGCCTTCTTTGTCGCCATTCACCCTCTCCTTTCCGGGCCAGCTCCATGTGGCTGCCCTGCAAAATGTCCGCCCCCCATCGGGCGGAAGCGCCATAACAATACCAAGTTCGCGGAGCATGTCAACCTTTTTTCGCATGGAAGGCCCAATATATGGGGCTAGGGGAGGAAGGCCCCGCAATATCCTGGGTTCCAGGACCAAACTTGTCCGGCAATGACGGAGGGCTAAAAGTGAGGACCCGGCCCCAGCCCCCGGGTCCGATGGCTTCCCGCTTCTGCAAAAATTTCATCGCATCAATTGGCACCACATCGTGGCTTGACGACGGTCCTCGCCAGAAGTATTCTCCGCCCCGTGAAAGGGGTGAGGAAGTAGAAGTGCCCGGCGAAAGCGGGGATTTCATGGGCACGTACAAGGCAGTGATCTTCGACATGTTCGACACGCTGGTGAACTTCAGGAATGTTCACCTGCCGTTGGTCCGAGTCAATGGGCGCGAGGTGCGATCCACCAGTCCCTTCGTCTATGAGGTGTTGAAGCCCCTGTGTGCTACCGTGGTGTTCGAAGATTTCTTCCACGCCTTTGTGGGAAGCTATCGTGCCGCCGAGGAGATCCGGAACAGGGAGCATCGCGAGGTCACGGCCCGCGAACGGTTCAGGATGCTGTTCACGCGACTCCGGATTCCCGAGGGGCCGGAGACATCGGACCTCATGGAGGCCGGAATTGCCGAGCACATGCGACAGCTCGCGCGGGCCATGGAGTTCCCCGAATCCCACCGTGCCCTCCTGGATCGTCTCCGGCCGCGCTATCGCCTGGGCATCATCTCCAACTTCGATCATGGCCCCACGGTGGAGATGGCCCTGACGGCGCACGGCATCCGGGACCGCTTCGAGGCCGTGGTGGTCTCGGCCGACATCGGCTGGCGGAAACCGTGGCCCGAGATCTTCCTGGAGGCGTTCCGGCAGATGGGGATCGGCCCGGTGGATGCGATCTTTGTCGGGGACACGCCCGAGGTGGACGTGCTGGGTGCGCAGGCGGTCGGCATGGATGTCATCTGGATAGACGACGGCACCAAGGCCCTGCCGCCCGGGAGCCCGCTGCCCACGCACACCGTGGCCAGTTTCGTGGAGGTCGGTCGCCTCCTGTAGTCGCGCCGGGAGGGAGCCTTGCCCGAGATCAACGTCGGCGATACGGCGCCGGAGTTCCGGTTGCCGGCCCCCGGGAACAATGAGTTCAGCCTGTCGGACTTCCGTGGCAGGCGCCACGTTGTTCTGGCCTTCTACCCTTTCGACTGGTCGCCGGGCTGAACCAAGGAGATGCCGGCGCTGGAGGCGCGGCTCAAGGAATTCGAGGTGGCGGAGGCGGCCATTCTGGGGGTGAGCTGCGACAGCGTGTACTCCCACGATGCTTGGGCCCGTTACCATGGCCTGTCGTACCCGCTCCTGAGTGACATCCACCGGACGGTTTGCCAGGCGTACGGCGTTCACAACGCCGAGCGGAACTGCGCCAGGCGGGCCGTCTTCATCATCGACAAGCAAGGCATCGTCCGGTTCAAGGAGGAATACGGCCCGGGTCAACTTCCCGACCCGGAGCGACTTCTCCAGGTAG
>CAZXXV010000035.1:0-5597 GCA_964644725.1 uncultured bacterium | reverse complement strand
TATCCCTGACTACGGCACGCAGCCGGAGAGGAGGCGAGTCATGGGACGGACACGTAGATGGGTCTTGGGGATTTGCCTCGTTTTGTGCGTCCTGGCGGTCATGGCGAGGCCGGCCTGGGCGCAGGGTAAGCCGGAGGATTCCGTGGTGGTCTACTCCGCGGCCGACGCCGACATGGTGAACGCGGTGGTCGCGGCTTTCGAGAAGAAATACCCGGGCATCAAGGCCTCGACCGTCGTGGCCGGGACGGGGGAGATCATCAAGCGGATGGAGGCGGAGAAGGAGCGCCCGCTGGGCGATGTGGGATGGAGCTTTGGCCCGGAGGCCATCGGCGACAAGAAGGGCCTGTTCGAGCCCTACCTGTCCCAAGAGGCGGGGGGCTTCTTCCCTGGTCAGGTGCCGGCCGACCGGGTCTGGACGCCCTTCACGACGATGCCCTACGTCATCATGTACAACAAGAAGCTGGTGAGCGAGACGGAGAAGCCCAATGCCTGGAAGGACGTCCTGGACCCGAAGTGGAAGGGCAAGGTGGCCTACGCCGACGCCACGAAGTCCGGGTCGTCCTACACCCTGCTGGTCACCTGGCTCACCATCTATGGGAAGAATGAGGCCGGATGGAAGTTCGTCGAGGACCTTCTGCGCCAATGCAAGGTTCTGCCGAAGTCCAGCATGACCTATCAGGGCGTCGCCAACGGCGAGTACCCCATCGGCCTCACGTTCGAGCAGGCGGCCTTCGAGTACCTGAAAGGCGGCGCGCCCATCGGCCTGATCTACCCGTCGGAGGGCACGGCCATCACGCTGGACGGGAGCGCCATCATCAAGAACGCGCCACACCCGAACGCGGCCAAGCTGTTCCTGGACTTCACCGTGTCCAAGGAGATGCAAGAGCTGATGGTGGACAAGTTCGGCCGCCGGTCGGTGCGGAAGGATGTGGGCTCCCCGGCCGGCCTGCCGACGCTGGACAAGATCAAGGCCATCAACTACGACCTGGATTATGCGGCCAAAAACCGCGAGCAACTCCTGAAGCGATTCCAGGATGCGCTGATCAAGACCCAGTGAGCGGGGCCGGATTCCCGATGCTGCCACCCAGGAGGAAGCGAGGCGATTCCCACGCCTCGCTTTCTCTTTTGCGCCTGGCCGGAGGCCCATGACTCGCGTCCGCGTCGAGAAGATTGTCAAGCGGTTCGGGGACACGCTGGCCATTGACGGGGTCAGCCTGGATGTCCGCCCGGGCGAACTGTTCACGCTGGTCGGCCCCAGCGGGTGCGGCAAGACGACCCTCCTTCGCATCATCGCCGGCCTCCTGGAGCAGGATGCGGGAAGCGTCCTCTTCAACGAGGACCGGATGGACGACGTGCCCTCCTACCTCCGCAATATCGGGGTGGTGTTCCAGAACTACGCCATCTTCCCTCACCTCACCGTGGGCGAGAACATCGCCTACGGCCTCAAGGCGCGACGCCTGCCGCAAGATCAGATCGCCACCAAGGTCGCCGAGGCGGCCAGGCTGGTGCAGCTCGAGGGCCTGATCGACCGGATGCCGGCGCAGCTCTCGGGCGGGCAGCAGCAGCGGGCGGTCCTGGCCCGGGCGCTCACCATCGAGCCGCGGCTCCTCCTGATGGACGAGCCGCTGTCCAATTTGGACGCCAAGCTGCGGGTGCAGATCCGCTCGCTCATCCGGGCCCTCCAGCGGAAGCTCCAGATCACCACGATCTACGTGACGCATGACCAGGAGGAAGCCCTGGCCATCTCCGACACGATCGCGGTGATGGATCGCGGCCACATCCTCCAGGTGGGCAAACCCTGGGAGCTGTACCTGCGCCCGGGTAACCGCTTCGTGGCGGACTTCATCGGGACGATGAACGTCCTGCGCGGCAAGGTCGAGGGCCCCGGACGGGGGCCGGAAGTGCTGACGGTGGTGACGGATTTCGGCGAGCGATGGCAGGTGCGGGCCGCCGGCTCGCCGGGACGGCCGATCAGCATCGGCGTCCGGCCCGAGTCGTTGCAGCTTGCGTCTGGGACGAATGCCGGCGAGGACTGGAACTCCCTCAAGGGGACGGTGACCGAGGTGGTCTACCTGGGAGCGGTAGTCCGGTATCAGGTGAAGGTGACGGAGGACCTCACCGTCACGGCCGAGATCCACAACCCGGACTTCTCCGCTATCTGTGGCGTGGGGGACCGCTTGACCTTATGGTTTTCTGCCAGCCGGGCGATTCCCCTGCCCGACGAAACGGGGCCTGCCTGAGATGGCCAGGCGGCGGCGGGATTTCTGGTGGACCGTGACGATCCTGTCGTTTCTAACCGTCCTGGCGTTCCTGGTCTACCCGCTGGCGACCGTCCTCGTCACAAGTTTCACCGGCGAGGAGAAGCGCTTCATCCTGGCGGAGAACTACCGCCGGTTCTTCACCCACCGGTACTACTACTCCAGTCTCATCAACAGCCTCTATCTCAGCGCGCTGGCTACGATGGGCGCGCTCCTCCTCGGGACGGCCCTGGCCTTCGCGGTCACGCGGTTTCCCATTTCCGGCAAGACCTTCATCCGGGCGGCGGCCAACCTCGCTCTCCTGTCGCCGCCGTTCATTGGGGCCTATTCCTGGGTGGTGCTGTTCGGGCGGATGGGCCTGGTGAACCGCGCTCTCTCGACGTTCGGGTGGAGCCTGCCCACCATCTACGGCTGGCGCGGAATCCTGCTGGTCTTCGTGGTGCAGTACTTCCCCTTCGTGTTCCTCCTGGTCTCTGGGGCGCTCCGCTCCGTGGACCAGTCCATCGAGGACGCAGCCCTCAGCCTGGGATCCCCGCCCCGCCGGACATTTCGCACGGCCATCCTGCCCGTCATCGCCCCCTCGCTCACGGCCGGGGGGCTCCTGGTCTTCATGGGCACGATGGCGGACTTCGGTACGCCCATGATCATCGGGGAGGGTTTGCGGACGCTGCCGACGTTGATGTACGGGGAGTTCATGAACGAGCTGGGCGGCAACCCCGCCATGGCCAGCACCCTGGGGAGTCTCCTCATCCTGGTGAACACCACGGCGCTGATGGCCCAGCGGTACTACGCCTTCCGCAAGGCCTACAACGTCGTCTGCATCCAGCCCCTCACGGTGCGGCGGACCTCACGGGGTCGGCGGCTTCTGCTCACCGTCTCCGCCTACTTCGTGGTGGGCGTGGCCCTCATCCCCTCCGCAACCATCATCATCTCCTCGTTCATGCCCACCAAGGGACCCGTGATGTATGCCGGCCTCAGCCTGCAGAGCTACCAGATCATCTTCCACATGGTCCCCCGGGCCATCGCCAACACCTTCGGACTCACGGCCCTGGCGGTCGTACTGGACGTCCTGCTGGGGGTCCTGGTTGCGTACCTTCTGGCGCGGCGGCGCTCTGCCGCCCACGGGCTCCTCGACGCGCTGATCATGCTGGCCTATGCCATTCCGGGTACGGTGGTGGGGGTAGGCCTGATCGTGGTGTACAACCGGCCGCCCATCATTCTCACGGGGACCTGGATCATTCTGCTGGTCTCCTACTTCATCCGGCACCTGCCGTACCCGGTCCGCTCCTGCACGGCCATGCTCCAGCAGATCGACATCCGGGTCGAGGAGGCCTCGGTGAGCCTGGGGGTCCCGCCCTTCCGAACGTTCCTGAGGGTGACGATCCCCCTCATGTTCCCCGCCATCCTCTCCGGGGCGGCGCTGTCCTGGATGACCACCATCGGCGAGCTCAGCTCGTCGATCCTGCTGTACTCCGGACCCTGGGCCACCATGTCGGTGGCCATCTTCACCGAGGTGTTCAGCAACCACTTCGGGACCGCCTCGGCCCTGGCCTCGATCCTGATCGCGGCCGCCTTCGTCCCCTTGTTCCTGACCTACCGTTTCCTGGGCGAGCGCGCGGCGCTCGGCGTGTGAGGAGGGGATATGGCAGACGGGTTTCGAAAGACGCTGGTTCGGCTGTTGGGACGGACACCGGCCCGCTGCGCGCTCCAGCCAAAGGTCCTGGAGCGCGTGGCCCTGACCGGGTGTACCCGGGAAAAAGTGAGCTACATGGTTGAACCCGGCCAACGGGTGAGTGCGTACCTCTTTGTCCCGACCGGGGAAGGCCGGCACCCCGCGGTCCTCTGCATCCACCAGCATAACCGGGAGTACCACCTGGGGAAGAGCGAGCCGGCCGGCCTCAGCGGGAACCCGGAGCAGTTCTACGCGCTGGAGCTGGCCAAGCGCGGGTACGCCACGCTGGCCCCGGATGCCCTGTGCTTCGAGGAGCGGCAGCACTCGAGCCTGCGTGGCATGGAGTATGAGCGCTTCGAGGCGACCCGGCGCCTCACCGAGGGTTCGTGCCTGCAGGCCAAGATGCTCTGGGACCTCACGCGGGCGCTGGATTACCTGCTCACACGGCGCGAGGTTGACGGGCGCCGGATCGGCTGCCTGGGGCATTCCCTGGGGGGGCAGGAGACCCTGTTCCTGAGCACCACGGACCGACGGATCGCGGCGGGTGCCTGCAGCTGCGGCTTCAGTAGCTACCGGGCCATCTTCGACGCGGCCATCCTCCACAACTTCGCCCTTTACGTGCCCGGGATCCTGCGGTACGGCGACCTGGACAAAGTGCTGGGCCTGGTAGCCCCCCGACCGTTTCTCGTGCTGGCCGGGAGCGGGGATCCGCTCTTTCCCCTGGAGGGCGTCCAGACCACCGTGCGGGAGGCGCGGCGCGCCTATGGCAAGGCCAGGGACCGCCTGCGGCTGGAGGTCTTCCCGGTCGGCCACGGCTTCGCGGCTCCCATGCGGGAGTCAGCCTACGCCTGGTTCGACCGATGGCTGAAGCCAACGCGATGATGGCGGGGGAGGGCTCGTCGGGGATCCGCCTGATCATCAGCGACTTCGGCGGCGTCATCTGCACGTTCGACTACCGGATCTTCTGCGAGCGGTTGGCCCGCCGGGCGAACCGGACGGCCGACCAGGTCTTCGCCGCGGCCTTCAGCGAACGCCTCCAGGCAGATTTCGAGATCGGGAAGCTCTCGGGCCGGGAGTACCACCGGGCGCTGATGGCCTGTCTTCACGCGGATGTCCCCTACGAGGAGTTCTATCCCATGTACGGGGACATCTTCACCGAGATCCCGGCCACCTGTGATCTCCTGCGGCGGCTGCACGCCCGGTATCCCCTCTACCTCCTCTCGGACACCAACGAGATTCACTTCGGCTACGTGCGGAAGACGGTGGCGACGCTCTCCGTGTTCGACGACTTCATCGTCTCCTACCGGGTCGGGGTGATGAAGCCGGACCCGCGGATTTACCAGGAGGCGCTCCGCCGCTCGGGCCTGCCCGCGTGGGCGTGCGTCTTCGTGGACGACCGGCCGGCCAACGTCGAGGGTGCCGCACGGGTGGGGATCCATGCCGTGCAGTTCGAATCCCCGGCCCAGTTCGCGGATGAGCTGCTGCGCCTGGGAGTCGTGATTCCATGACAGCCTCTATCAAGGTGCTGGATGGCCACATGCACCTCCTGACGGCCCAGACCCACCGGGAGGAAGTGGCATGGCTCCCCCCCATGTCGCCAGCCGTGGCCGCCGCGGCGCACCGCCGGCGGGCTCGATACGAGCGGGAGCACGCCGTGCCGTCGGCCG
>CAZXXV010000034.1:7090-15133 GCA_964644725.1 uncultured bacterium | reverse complement strand
CCAGGCTTCGCAGCCCCTGCACCAGGTCTCCCGGGTGCGGCTCCACAGCCACAACGCGGATCCGGGGATTGTATTCCTTGAGGCGCCGGGCACACCCCATGAGCGTCCCCCCGGTCCCGAGGCCCGCCACGAGGACCTCTACCTCCGGGCACTCCCGCAGGATCTCCTCCGCCGTCGTCTCATAGTGCGCCTGGGGATTGGCGGGATTGCCGTACTGGTACGGCATGAAGAATTGCGGATCCTCCGCCAACTGCTGGGCCAGCTTGATAGAGCCATTCGTGCCCTGCGCGCCGTCCGAGTAGATGATCTCCGCGCCGAACAGCTCCAGCAACTGCCGTCGCTCCACAGTCACGTTGTCCGGAACCACGACCTTGACCTTGTAGCCTTTCAAACGCGCCACCATGGCCAGGGCGATCCCGGTGTTGCCGCTGGTCGGCTCGAGAATGATCTTGTTCTTGGTGAGGGCCCCGCTTCGCTCTGCCGCCTCCACCATGTACTTGGCAATGCGATCCTTCAGGCTGCCGCTGGGATTTGTGCCCTCCAGCTTGGCGAAGATTCGCACTGCCGGTTTGGGGCTGATCCGGTGCAGTTCCACCAGCGGGGTATTCCCGATCGCCTCCAGGATGCCGGCGGCTCTCATCCCCCGACCCCTATCCGCCCGCCTCCCGGGCCTTTAGAGCTTGGCGCGAGGTATATTCGGAAGATCATGTCGCTCCCAAGAGCGTTCGACCGTTCGGCGGTTCGGTTGTTCGGCTCCGAAGGGAACACCCGAACGATCGAACAGCCGAACGTGGTTTAGCTGAGTTTCGCCGTCGGCGGGACGCCGCAGAACTCGTGATAGTCAATGAGGTCCGTGATCGTCGGGTGATCCCCGCAGACCGGACAGTCCTTGTCCCGGCGGATCTTCACCTGACGGAACTCCATGCCCAAGGCATCGAAGAACAGCAGGCGGCCCACCAAGGACTGGCCCAACCCCAGGAGCAGCTTGATCGTCTCGATCCCTTGGATGGAGGCCATCACACCGCACAGCACCCCAAAGACCCCCGCTTCCGCGCAACTCGGCACCAGGCCGGGCGGGGGCGGCGACGGGTACAGGCAGCGGTAGCAGCCATGTCCCGGGACGAACACGGTGACCTGGCCTTCGAACTTGAAGATGCTGCCGTCCACCATCGGCTTGTTCAGGAAGACGCAGGCGTCGTTGGCCAGGTACCGCGTGGGGAAGTTGTCGCACCCGTTCACGATGACGTCGTACTCTGCAAAGATCTGCTTGACGTTCCCCGAATTCAGGAGCTGGTTGTACGGAATGACTTTCACGTCCGGGTTGAGGTCGGCGATGGTCTCCACCGCGGACTCCACTTTCGGCCGTCCCACATCGTGGACGTGATGGAGGATCTGCCGCTGCAGGTTGCTCAGGTCCACGACGTCGAAATCCACGATCCCCAGGGTGCCGACGCCGGCGGCCGCAAGATACAAGGCCGCCGGAGAGCCGAGGCCGCCCGCCCCGATGAGCAGCACCTTGCTGTTCAAGAGCTTCCGCTGGCCCATCCCCCCGACCTCGGCTAGGATGATGTGCCGGCTGTAGCGACGGACCTGCTCCTCCGTGAAGGCGAGTGCGCCGCCGACCATGGCGGGAATCACGGCGACCTGATCCCCGTCCCGGATCGGGGTCTGTATTCCCTGCAGGTCCTCCACGGGCTGGTCGTTCACGTAGATGTTCAGGTACGGGTGAATCTTCCCGTCGGGTCCCAGGATCCGCTCTCGCAACCCGGGGTACCGCGCCTCCAGTTCCCGGACCAGCGCCAGGATGTCGCCCCCCTGGACCTCCACCCGCGCGGCATTGCCGGTGAACTTCCGGAACGGGGTGGGGATATACACCGTGACCGCCATCGTACGCCTCCTCGCACGCGTTGCCTGGGAGAAAAGGACGAGACCTAGATCGGGACGCTGAGATAGCGTTCGCCAGTGTCGCAGAGCATGGTCACCACCGTCTTGCCCTGGCCGAGCCGCTCCGCCACCTGCAGGGCCGCAAACACATTGGCCCCCGAGGAGATGCCCACCAGCAGGCCCTCTTCCCGGCACAGGCGCCGTGTGACGGCCAGGGCGTCCTCGTCACGGACCCCGATGATCTCATCGTAGATTGTCGTATTGAGGACGCCCGGGATGAAGCTGGCGCCGATCCCCTGAATCGCGTGCGGCCGGAACGTTCCCCCCTGGAGGACAGGCGAGCGCGCCGGCTCCACCGCCACGACCAGGATGCCCGGACGCTCGCGCTTCAACACCTCGCCCACGCCGGTGATGGTCCCGCCCGTCCCGACCCCGGCCACGAAGGCGTCCAGACGACCGTCCGTGGCCTTCAGGATCTCCTGGACCGTCGTCCGCCGATGGATCTCGGGATTCGCCGGGTTCAGGAACTGCTGCGGCATGAAGGAGCGCGGGTTCTTCCGCACCAGATCCTCGGCGGCGTAGATGGCGCCCGTCATGCCCTCCACGGCTGGAGTCAATATCAACTCGGCGCCAAACCGCTGCAACAGGGCGCGCCGCTCCACGCTCATATCCTCGGGCATGGTCAAGATCAGCCGGTATCCCTTGACGGCCGCCACCATGGCCAGGCCGATCCCGGTGTTGCCCGAGGTCGGCTCCACGATGGTATCGCCGGGCTTCAGGCGTCCCTGGCGTTCGGCTTCCTCGATCATGGCACACGCGATCCGGTCCTTGACGCTCCCCCCTGGATTGAGCGACTCCAGCTTGCCGAGGACCGTCGCCCATCCCGGCTTGACGAGCCGCTGCAGCCGGACGAGAGGGGTATCTCCGATGAGCTCAAGGACGCTGGAAACCAGCCGTGCCATGCTCCCGTCTCCACGGGTTCAGGTGCGCGTTCCCCACATGGCCCGATTGCCCGATCGCCCAATTGCCATGCCGTCGCCCGCCCGGGTCCGATCAGATCTGATACGTGACCCGCTCTTTGGTTCTCGCCTGAATCCGTTCGCAGATGTCGGCCAGCGTCGTGTGATCCACGATGGCCGAGACGGCGTCCCGCACCTCGGCCCAGACGTCGCGGAGGGCACAGATGGTCTCCTGCGAGCACTGCTCCCGCGGGGCCTCGGTGACGCAAGCGATGGGCGCGATGGGACCGTCCACCGCCCGGATGATCTGGCCCAGGGTGATTTCTCGCGGCGGCTTGGCCAGGTAGTACCCTCCGTTGACGCCCCGCTTGCTGGCCAAAAAGCCGGCCCGCTTGAGCGTCAGGAGCAGTTGTTCCAGGTATCTGGCGGGGAGCGCCTGCCGCTGCGCGATGACCTCAATCGGGACAGGGCCCTTGTCGTAATGCATGGCAAGGTCCTGCAATGCTCGAGTGGCATAATCGCCTTTCGTTGATATCTTCATGGCTATCCCCTCAGCTAAAACCCCAGATAGCCGACCGAAACAGTCAACTTTTAGCATGCGCTCTCCCATCTGTCAACTTCGATCAGAAGACTGCCCTTCAACTATCGTCGCGCAACTACCTAAATTCCCGTGCTGCGGGGCGATCGCACGCCGTCCCCCGTTCATCTGACCCTGCCGTACCCCTGCAATCCAGCGTTACAGTTCTGGCCCCGGTCGCGTCCTTCCGACCACTTCCTGCGATTGCAAAGCGGCCCTAGTGCGCCTATATTGGAAGGTGTCAAGACCGCAACCGCTGTTAAGGAGGAGACAGGCATGCTCTCTGCCAAGGCCCGGTTGGTCCGATGCGACAAGGCCCTTTCCTCCACCACTCCCCTCTGTGATCTGAAGCCGTCAAAAGACCCTGCCATCTGCGCCAACTGTCAAGCCGTTTGGCACAAGGGAAAATGGTCTCTGGATCCCGCCGCTCGCAAGGAGATGCGGCGCTGGGGCACGCCGATCACCGTCGTCTGCCCGGCCTGCCGCAGCACCAAGGAGGGCAACCCCACGGGTATCCTCTACCTGACCGGATCATTCCTCGCCAAGAACCGCACCGAGATTCTCAATCTCGTCCGCAACGCGGCACGCACCGCTGCCGCCAAGAATCCGCTTGAGCGCATCATCCGCATCAAGGCTGATCCCCGCCACGCGCTCGTGGTCGAGACCACCTCGGAAAAGCTGGCCCGCCGCCTGGGCCGCGCCGTCAGCAAGGCCTGCGGTGGCGCCCTCGAGATCCGGTTCTCTCACGAGGACAAGCTCGTCCGCGTGTATTGGCGGCGCGATGCCGCTGGGTCAGTCGCATGACCGGCGCCCCGCCCGTCCTGACCCCAGAGCAGCGTGCGGTCCTGCTGGCCAGGGCGCGGCGTGCCATCCGGGACCGCGTTCGCGGCGCACAGGGCGCGAGCATGCCCGCTGAAGATCCAGCGCTGCAGGCGCCCGGTGCGGCCTTCGTCACCATCACCCGCGAGGGAGAGCTCCGGGGTTGCATCGGCTACATAGAAGCCATCAAGCCGCTGGCCGTGGCCGTGGCGCATTGCGCGGCCTCGGCCGCCATCGCTGATCCGCGCTTCCCACCTGTCACGCCAGAGGAACTGCCCCACCTCCGCGTGGAGGTGTCCGTGCTCTCTCCCCTGCGCCCGATCGCTGACCCAAAGGAGATCCGGGTCGGAACCCATGGCCTCTTCATCAGCCAGGCGGGCCGCCACGGCCTGTTGCTGCCCCAGGTGGCCACCGAGTACGGCTGGGATCGGGAAACGTTTCTCCGTCAGACGTGCCTGAAGGCAGGCCTGCCAGGCGATGCCTGGAAGCATGCAGCGGAGATCCAGGTCTTCACCGTGGACCACTTCACCGATGAGGTGCCGGTCGAGTCCCACGAACTCTGAGACTCTCCGAGGCGTGGCCCCGGCGTCGAGAATTCCCTTGCCGGGGCCCAGCCTTTTTGCTAGCATCCGCTCGCTCTTTTGAGTGTCCGCAGTAGAGCCCCACACATCCGTTCAGTCCAGGAAGAGCGTCGGCGGGTCGGGAGTTCGGCGGTCCAGTGGTTCCCAGGGACGTGTCGAAGTTTCGAATCCGCCCGACCGAAGGGCTCCGGACTCCTTCGGAGCGGCGGAAGCTGCCAAACGATTTCTGGGAATCCCTGACCCGCCACACTTGAGGATGAGGAGAGCGGATGATACGTGTGCGCCGTGCACTCCTGAGCGTCTCAGACAAGACCGGCCTGGTACCGTTCGCCTCCGGGCTGGTGGGTCTTGGCGTGGAGCTGATCTCCACGGGGGGAACGGCCCGGGTCCTGCGGGAGGCCGGTCTCTCCGTGACCGACGTGGCGGAGGTCACCGGGTTCCCCGAGATGCTGGACGGCCGCGTGAAGACGCTGCACCCGCGGATCCACGGCGGGCTGCTGGGCATCCGGGGGAACCCGGAGCACGAACGCCAGATGGCCGCCCAGGGGATCGCGCCCATTGACCTGGTGGCCATCACCCTGTACCCCTTCGAGGCGACCATCGCGACGCCGAACGTTTCGCTGGCCGAGGCCATTGAGCATATCGATATGGGCGGCCCAGCCATGCTCCGCTCAGCCGCCAAGAATTTCCAGGCCGTCGCCGTCATCGTGGACCCGTCAGAGTACGGGATGGTCCTGGACGAGTTGAAGCGAAACAACGGCGCGCTGTCTCCCACGACCCGATTCGGCTTGGCCCGGAAGGCCTTCGCCCACATGGCGCGCTATGACGCGCTGATCGCGGGCTTCCTGGAGCAGGTGGAACTCGGGCCCGACGGTCCTCAGCTCCCAACTCTCGGCTCCCCCGCTCCGCTCCGCCTCCGCCCCGGACCGCGTGGCGGAGCGGGGGCAGCGGGGCGGAGTCGGCTCTCCTTCCCCTCCATCCTGCACGTCCGGCTGGAGAAGCTCCAGGAGTTGCGCTACGGGGAGAACCCGCACCAGCGGGCCACCTTCTACCGGGACCTCGATCTCAAGGGCGGGATCGCCGCCGCCCGCCAACTGCAGGGAAAGGAACTCTCTTACAACAACATCATGGACCTGCACGCCGCCTGGGAGCTGGCCCAGGAGTGGACCGAGCCCGTGGCGGTCATCATCAAGCACACGAACCCGTGCGGGGTGGCGACCGCAAGCGAACTGGTCCAGGCGTATACGCGGGCGCGTGATACCGACCCGGTCTCCGCGTACGGGGGCATCCTTGGGCTGAACCGTCCGCTGGACGCCGCCACGGCTCGGGAAATCGCCTCCACTTTCGTGGAGGCGATCATCGCCCCGGGCTACGCTCCGGAGGCGCTCCCCATTCTCCGGGAGAAGAAAAACCTCCGTCTCTTGGAGCAACCCCAGGGGGATGCGGGCAAAGGCTACGAGATGCGGAGGGTGAGCGGCGGTATGCTGGTGCAGGACAGGGACGATGTGGACCTGGATCCGGCCTCGCTGAAGATAGTGACCAAGCGCGCGCCCACGGACCGGGAGATGCGGGCGTTGCGCTTCGCCTGGAGGGTGGCGAAGCATGTGAAGTCCAATGCCATCGTCCTTGCCACGGAACAGGCGACCGTCGGGATCGGCGCGGGGCAGATGAGCCGGGTGGACTCCGTCCGGCTGGCACGGATGAAGGCCGCCTTCCCCACGCAGGGAACGGCCCTGGCCTCTGACGCCTTCTTCCCGTTTCGCGACGGAGTGGACGCGGCCGCCGAGGCGGGAGTGACTGCCATCGTGCAGCCTGGCGGGTCGGTGCGGGATGCCGAGGTCATCGCGGCCGCCGATGAGCGCGGCCTGGCCATGGTTTTCACCGGCATCCGACACTTCCGGCATTGACGGCCGGCCAACCTCACATCGAGGGAAACGGAGCGAACATGCGAGTGCTGGTGATAGGAAGCGGGGGTCGGGAACACACGCTCGTCTGGAAGCTGAAGCAGAGCCCCCAGGTCAAACAGCTCTTTGCCGCGCCCGGCAATGCCGGCATCGCCGAATTGGCGGAGTGCACCGACATCAGTGCCTCCGAGGTTCGTCGGCTCGCCGATTTTGCGGCGAAGAAGGGGATTGACCTCACGGTGGTCGGGCCCGAGCTGCCCCTCACGCTGGGCATCGCGGACGAGTTCGAGAGCCGCGGCCTCCGGATCTTCGGGGCCAACCAGCAGGCGGCCATCCTGGAGGGCAGCAAGGTCTTCGCCAAGCGCCTGATGAAGAAGTACAAGATCCCCACGGGATTCTTCCAGACCTTCTATCGCGCCGACGATGCCCGCCGCTACATCCAGGACGTCGGCGCACCGATCGTCGTCAAGGCCGATGGATTGGCCTCCGGCAAGGGGGCGCTCGTCTGCCAGACGGTGAAAGAGGCGCTGGACGCCGTCAAGATCATTATGGAAGACCGCATCTTCGGGGATGCCGGCGAGAAGGTCGTGGTGGAGGAATTCCTGAGCGACGAGGAGGCGTCCTTCCTGGCCTTCACCGACGGGGAAACCGTGCTGCCCATGGCCTCCTCGCAGGATCACAAGCCGGTCTTCGACGACGACAAGGGCCCCAACACGGGTGGGATGGGCGCCTACTCGCCGGCGCCCCTGGTTACGGACGAGGTCCATCGCAAGATTATGGAGCAGATCATGATCCCCACGGTCAAGGCCATGGCCGCCGAGGGTCGCCCGTACCGGGGGGTGCTGTACGCAGGTCTGATGATCAAGAACGGAGAGCCCAGGGCGCTGGAATTCAATGCCCGCTTCGGCGACCCCGAGGCCCAGCCGCTGCTCATGCGCATGGAGAGCGACCTCTTCCCGATCCTGGAGGCCGTGGTGGACCGCCGGCTGCACGAGGTGGAGATGCGGTGGCGGCCCGAGCCCGCGGTGTGCGTGGTCATGGCGTCGGGGGGCTATCCAGGCGTCCACGAGAAGGGGAAGGTCATCAGCGGACTGCGCGCCGCGGCCCGGCTCAAGGATGTAGTAGTCTTCCACGCCGGGACGGCCCTCGCCGGGGGGAAGGTGGTGACCAACGGGGGACGCGTTTTGGGCGTCACTGCACTGGGCAAGGACATCCCGGATGCCATCGGCCGCGCCTACCGCGCCGTGGAGAAGATCCGCTGGGAAGGGGTCCACTACCGGACCGATATCGGTCGCAAGGCGCTGGGCCGGACGGCCTGA
>CAZXXV010000034.1:0-6990 GCA_964644725.1 uncultured bacterium | reverse complement strand
AGGGGTCCACTACCGGACCGATATCGGTCGCAAGGCGCTGGGCCGGACGGCCTGACCCACATTTCGGATTTCGGAATGCGGATTGCGGAATGGAGACGACGAAATCCGCAATCCGAAATCTGCAATCCGCAATGGAGCGAGCGATCATGTCACGCAAGGCGAGCAGGAAATCACCCAAGGACACGCCCTCCCCCCTGGTCGGGATCCTCATGGGCAGCGACTCGGACCTGCCTATCATGCAGGAGTCGGCCAAGATCCTCGAGGAGTTCGGCGTCCCCTTCGAGGTGCGGATCTGCTCCGCGCACCGAACCCCGGACCGGCTCACCCGCTACGCCCGCGAGGCGGAGGGGCGCGGGATCCGGGTGCTGATCGCCGGGGCCGGCGGCGCGGCGCACTTGGCCGGGGTCCTGGCCGCCCACGTGACGCTGCCGGTCATCGGCGTCCCCATGGAGTCCGGGGTGCTCAACGGGCTGGACGCGCTGCTCTCCACGGTGCAGATGCCCGGCGGAATCCCGGTGGCCTGCGTGGCGATCGGGCGGGCCGGCGCGCGCAACGCCGCCCTCCTGGCCGTGCAAATCCTGGCCCTGGCGGATGCCCGCCTCAAGCAAAAGCTGTCGGACTTTCGCGCCAGCATGGCGGCGGATGTCGCCGCCAAGGATCGGCAAATCCAGCCGGAGCCCGTCTGATGTCGCATTTTGGATTTCGGATTGTGGATTGCGGATTTGAAAATTCGAAATTCGAAATTCGACATTCGAAATTGGAAACGCCTTGCCCCGTATGGGCCGGAGCGCCCACAAGGTGAGATCGTATGGCGGTCTCACCCTGCTCTGGCTCCTCGCCTTCGCCAGCCTCATCCTCTGGATCATCGCCAGCGGTCGCTGGCCGCTTGAAGCGGAAGAAGCCCAGTATTGGGATTGGTCCCGGCGGCTGGACTGGAGCTACTACAGCAAGGGCCCGATGGTGGCCTACCTGATCGCCCTCAGCACGCGCCTGGGCGGCAACACCGAGTTCTGGGTCCGACTGCCCGCGGTCGTCCTGGGCATCGGTCTGGCCAGTATCGCCTACTTCCTGGCGCGGAGGATCTTCCAGAGCGAGCGCGCCGGCTTCCTGAGCGTCGTCCTGCTCAGCTTGATGCCCCTGTACGCTGCCGGCTTCGTTCTGATGACCACCGACACGCCCTTCATCTTCTTCTGGGGTCTGGCGAGCCTGTTCCTCTGTCGCGCCGTCGAGCGCCGGAGCGAGGGATCCTGGTATGGCGCCGGCATCGCCTTCGGGCTCGGGCTGCTCAGCAAATACACCATGCTCATGCTCCTGCCATGCGTTCTGTTGTGGTTGTTGGCATCCCCGAAACTTCGCCCGTGGCTTCGCCGACGCGAACCGTATGAAGCCGCCTTCCTCGGCTTCCTGATCTTCAGCCCGGTCATCGTATGGAATGCTCGGCATGGCTGGGTTTCGAGCCACCACGTTCTCGTCCAGGCAGGCGGCGGGGGCACCCGGTGGACCTTCGCCTCACTCCTCGGTGGCCTAGAGTTCCTCGGGGCCCAGGCCCTACTGGGAGGCATTTTCCTATTTGTGCTCATGTTCCTGGCTGTGGTCTGGGCCTGGCGCGAGGGAATCCGCCAGGGGCGGGACGACCTCTTGCTTCTGGCCTGCGTTTCGGCTCCCGTTTTCCTCTTTTTCCAGGTGTCGAGCTTCGCAACCAAGGTGCAGGGCAATTGGGCGGCCCACGCATACTTCACTGCCGCGGTGGCGGCCGCCGGCTGGGCCCAGACCTGGCCTCGATGGGGAGAACGACGACGGGCGACCAGACGCTTGAACGGGTTACTGCTTGCTTCTATAATCACGCCGGCCGTTGTTATCCCTGTGATCGTCGTTCTGGATCTGTGGGCGCCTTTCGGTCTTCGAATGCCGACTCGGCTCGAGTTGGTGAGCAAACGACTGCGCGGTTGGCCCGAGTTGGGACAGGTCGTGAGTGCGGTGAAGCGCGGCGCGGCGACCCCGCTCTTCCTGGTGAGCGACCGCTACCAGATCACCAGCGAACTCGCCTTCTACGTGGAGGGGCACCCTCGGGTCTACAACGCAAACCTGGGCCGTCGGATGAACCAGTACGATCTGTGGGGGGGCTGGGACGCGCTCCAGGGCCGAGACGGCCTGTTCGTCACGTATGGAGCCGGCGATCCACCCGGGGAACTACGGACGGCTTTTCAAGAGGTCGAACGGGTGCGGGTCGTCCCGATCGTCCACCATGGGCAACACCTCCGCGATTTTTCCATCTTCCTGGGGCGAAACTTCCAGGGATTCCCGCCCCGGGCCTTCACGGGTTACTGAGGGAGCGCCGGTGACAACCGAGGCACGACCCATGCTCTCCATCGTGATCCCCGTCTTCAACGAGGAGGAGAATGTTCCCCTCCTCGCCGAGGAGATCCGTCGAGCCCTGGACCCCCAGGGGATCGCCTACGAGGTCGTGGCGGTGGATGATGGATCCACCGACGGGACGTGGGCGCAACTGGAGAGCGTGCGGGCGCAGGACCCTCGCTGGGTCCTGGTGGGACTGCGGCGGAACTTTGGCCAGACGGCGGCCATGTCCGCCGGCTTCGACCACGCGCGGGGGGATGTGATCGTCACCCTGGATGGGGATCTGCAGAACGATCCGGCCGACATTCCGCGGCTGCTCGCCCTGACCAAGGACCACGACGTGGTGAGCGGGTGGCGCAAGCACCGGCAAGACCCGTTCCTGAGCCGGCGCCTGCCTTCCATGCTGGCCAACTGGCTCATCTCCCGGGTCACCGGCGTTCGCCTGCACGATTACGGCTGCACGCTCAAGGCGTACCGGCGAGAGGTCGTCGAGCATCTCCATCTCTACGGCGAGATGCATCGCTTCATCCCAGCCATCGCGAGCTGGATGGGGATCAGCCTCGCCGAGGTGGAGACGCACCACCGCCCGCGGCGTTTCGGCCGTTCCAAGTACGGCATCGCCCGCACCCTGCGGGTCATCCTGGACCTCATCACGGTGAAGTTCCTGCTGAGCTTCGCGACCAAGCCCATCCAGTTCTTCGGCCTCCTGGGTCTCCTCGCCGCCGGCGTTGGAATCGTCATCGGCAGCTACCTCACCGTGCTCAAGCTCGCGTTCGGCGCCCAGATCGGCGGTCGCCCGCTCTTGTTCCTGGGGATCTTGCTGATCCTGGTCGGCGTCCAGCTCGTCGTGATGGGACTCCTGGGCGAGATGCTCGTCCGGGTCTACCACGAATCCCAGCGGAAGCCAATCTACATGGTCAAGCGCGTGCTGGGCCACCCCACTCGGGAGGCTTGATGGACCTCCAGGCGCCGCCCCGCGGGAAAGGCCGGCTCGTCTTCCTGGGAAAGCTCCTGGTCAGCGCCCTCCTCCTGGCGATCCTCTTCTGGCGGGTGGACCGTCCCACCTTCATTCGGACCGTCCAGGCGCTGCCCCTGAAGCTTTTCCTGGGGTGTGTCGGTCTCTATATGCTGGGTTACCTCATCAGCACGCTCCGCTGGCAACGACTGCTGCTCGCCGAGGGGATCCGGCTGCCCCTATGGCGCCTGACACTCGTCTACTTCGAGGCGGCCTTCTTCAACCTGTTCCTGCCCACGCTGATCGGCGGCGATATCGTCCGGGGCTACGCCATCTACCGGATCACCCGGGGGCACGATGCGTCCATCGCCTCGATCCTGGTGGATCGGCTCTCCGGCTTTGCGGCCCTGGTCGGGATCGCGGTGATCGCGCTGGGGCTGGCCTACGGCCGGATCCGCGACCCCCAGGTGGCGGTCATGATTCTGGCGGTGGCCGCAGCCTTCACCGTGGTGATCGCGGTGCTCCTGCACGATCGGATGAAGGAGCGGGCCTCGGGTCTGTTGCGGGTCGTCGGCCTGGCGCGGTTCCAGGCCAAGCTCCAAGGTCTGGTGGAGGCGCTCCAGCGCTACCGGGGACATCGCCGGGCCCTGGGACAGGCCATCGTGCTCTCCGTGCTGCTGCAGGCCCTAATCATTGTGACGTACTACCTGATCGGTGCCGGCCTGAACCTGGGTGTTCCCATCGCCTACTTCTTCCTGTACGTCCCCCTGATCACCTTCGTGGCCATGCTCCCCGTGTCGGTGGCGGGACTCGGCGTGCGCGAGGGGGGCGTGGTGTACTTTTTCGCTAAGGTCGGCGTGGACGCGGCGACCGCTCTCACCATGTCGCTGACCTGGTTCTCCCTCACGCTGGTCGTGAGCGGCCTGGGCGGCCTCGCCTTTCTCCTCGACACACACTCCGTGAAGCGGACGCAGGCCTGACCCCGATGGTGGCGACCGTGATGTCGGGGCTCTCGGCGCTCGACATCTGGACCTTTCTCCTGATCAACCGGTCCCTCCAGAACCCCCTGTTTGATCTCGTGATGCCGATCCTGAGCACCAAGCGGTACTTCCTCCTGCCGGCCGCAGTGGCAATCCTCATGCTCCTCGTCTGGGGCGGGCGACGGATGTGGGTCGTGCTGGCCGTGGCGGTGGCAGCCGTGGCCCTCTCCGACCTGGGGACCAACCTGATCAAGGCCGCGCTTCACAGAGCGCGCCCGTGCCACGTGATCCCCGACGTTCATCTGCTCGCTGGCTGCACCGGATCCTTCTCCCTGCCGTCCAACCACGCCAGCAATATGTTCGCCATCGCCATGGTGGGATGGCTGGGTTTCCGCCGCTGGCGAGGGGCGCTTCTCCTCCTGGCCATCGGGGTTGCGTATTCCCGGGTGTACTTGGGTGTCCACTATCCAGCAGACGTGCTGGCTGGCGCCGTCTGGGGCGGGGCACTTGGCTGGGGCTGCACTGTTCTGGCCGTCCGCCTCTGGCCCGGTTACTTCGAGACACGCACCACACCACCTCGGAAGGTGCCGGCTGACTCCTCTCCCTGACGGAGCCCGCGCGCGAAAGTGCGCGCGGCCAGCTTCTTGGGCAATACTGATGCGGCCATGAGGGGTAAAGTGAACTCCCCTCCTTAGCCCCAGCCAAAAACCTTGAGGGAATCATAAAGGCCGGGAGAAAAGTCCTCATAAAACGCACGAGGAATGTTCGGTAAGGCCTTGTATTTACAGGGAGAATATTTGATTAGGAAATCCCATCAAATCCTGGAGACTCGGGGAGGGGAAGCTCAGACTCCGTTGGAGGCCAGACCCGGTTTACCTCCAGGATGTGCACGACCCTCCAACCGCCCGACTGAAGGGTCTTCGCAATGAAGCGGCGATGACACTTCCGGGAGGATTGGTGATTTGTGATTGTCGATTTTCGATTGAATTTCCAATCACCAATCCTCAATCTTCAATCACAAATCCTTTTGGAGCGACGGGTCCTGTCGCATCAAAAAAGCGCGCCCAGGCACCCCGCTTCCGGGACGCCTGGGCGCGAATCACACGCTGCTCCGCCGGGAGGCCTGGCAGGCCCAGCTAGTGCTTCGATGGGTATTTCTGGTAGTACTTGGCCGCCTCGCTGCTTGGATCCTTCTTCGCCTCCTCCCACTTCTCCCGCGTGGGCGCCTTCGGGAGGGTGGCGCCCCCCTTGAACACATCCGCGTTCTTAGCGATATAATCCTTCCACTGCTCGGGAACATCACTCTCTTCAAAGATAGCCGCCACCGGGCATTCCGGCACGCATGCCCCGCAGTCAATGCACTCCTCGGGGTGGATGTACAGCATGTCCTCCCCCTCGTAGAAGCACTCGACCGGGCAAACATCCACGCAGGCATGGTCCTTGGTCCCGATGCACGGCTCTGCCACGACGTATGTCATCGTGCCCTCCTTCTCCAAATTGCAGATTGCTGATTGATGATTGTCGATTGAGATCCTGGCAGTGGTTCGCGTCGGATTGTAACTGTACAATCGTAAATCCTAAATCGTCAATCCGAAATCATCAATCCACAATTACCGGATGAGCAGACCGGCGTACGCGACCACCTCATTCAAGTCCCGGGTGACTTCCCCAGAGTCTGTGTACATCACCAGTTCCGCCCGCGTGGCTCCCAGGGCCTTGGCGGCCACCAGCATGGCCGTCGTGGGATGAAATCCACACATGCTGATCCGTTCCCGTCGCACCACCCGGTGGAGCCCTTCAGGATCCAGGGCCAGGATCGCATCAATAGCCTTTCGGTCCTTCGCCGACGCCTCATCACGAGAAACGTAGTGGCTCATGTCCGTGCTGGCAACAATCAAGACCCGCTTCCGCGACTCACGCACGGCCTTGGCCACGGCCTGCCCCACCTCTTGGCATGCGGCGTACTCGTGGCTGAAGAGGCAGATCGGCACGAAGCCGAAGGGGCGCTGGAAATACTGCAAGAACGGGAGTTGCACCTCGATGGAATGCTCGCGGAGATGTCCCAGGTGGTCTTCCTCCAGCACGGACGAGTTGGCCAAGATGGCCTTCCCCAGCTCGTTGTCAATCTGGACCTGGCCCAGGGGCGTCTCCCACTGTCCGTAGGTCATGATGGCCGCTCCGGCACCCAGGCCAGTGTGGTTCGGGCCAAGGATCACGAAGGTGTCCGGAAACTCCACCCGCGAATACACGGCCGCGGCCACCCGCCCAGAGTACATGTACCCGGCGTGGGGCACCACCGCGCCAATGGCCTTCTCCGGTGTCGCCCCTCTGGGGACGAGGTCCTCCACCTGAAGACGCAACCGCTCTCGCGTCCCGGCGTAAAATGAGCCCGCAACTGCCGATCGCCGGATCATGGCGTGCCCCCTTTCGACTGAAGCTGCCCCTCGCTTGAGCCCTCTCAAGCATACCACACCTGAGGCCAGTGCCAAGCCGAGACAGCAGGACAGGCAAACGAAGAGGATTCGTCTGGTCACGTCGCTTCGTGATGCTTGTTTGTCGGTTTCACCTTGGCGTCTATCGAGAGAAACCGACGCAGGGTGTCCCGGAACGCGCGCGCGTCCAGCGGCTTGGTCAGGTACGCCGCACAGCCGGCCTCGGCGGCCCGGGCCTCATCCCCCCGCATGGCCTGGGCCGTGAGGG
>CAZXXV010000033.1:12098-15150 GCA_964644725.1 uncultured bacterium | reverse complement strand
TATTTTCACACACTCTGAGCCAAGACGGCCCGGTTGAACCGCCGGTACCAACGGCATCCGCCTCAGGCGGATTGGTGCGCCATGGTGCCCAAGAGTACGTGGCAATCCGGCAACTGGGCACACCCAGAGGGTACCCGGCACCTTGGAATCCCTGATTGCCAAATCGCCAGGGCGCCTGATTGCCTCCCCGTGGCGTTCCGGGTACCCAGCGCCAGCGCTGGGTGTCCTTGGCGGTTGGTGTTTTTCAGATCGGGCTGGCGGGCGGCGGCGGACTGTGGTATGAGAACAGATCACTGCCGATCAGAAATCAGAACGGATTCCACGCCAAGGAGGATGCCATGAAGCGTCGCTGGATGTTGTGCGCGATCCTGATCATGAGCCTGCTCGTGCCGATCGTGGCGCGGGCACAGGACACGCTGGTGGTCTATTCGAGCGTGGACGAGGAGAACGCCAAGAAGCTCCTGGACGCCTTCAGCAAGGCCACGGGCGTGAGGGTGCGCTTCACCTTCCTCTCCTCCGGCCCCGCGGTCGCCCGGATCGAGGCGGAGAAGAACAACCCCCAGGCTGACGTCTGGTACGGCGCGCCCAGCGAGAACCACGTGGTGCTCAAGGAGAAGGGCCTCTCCCAGCCCTACGTCTCGCCCAACGCCAAGGACCTGGCGGCCAAGTTCAAGGATCCCGAGGGGTACTGGACCTCCTTCTACATGAACCCGCTGGGCTTCGCGTCGAACCTCAAGACCCTGGAGCAGAAAAAGGTGGAGCCGCCCGCCTCGTGGGCGGACCTGCTCAAGCCCGAGTTCAAGGGCCAGGTCCAGACCCCCAGCCCCCAGACATCCGGCACCGGCTACAACATGGTGGCCGCCCTGGTCCTGATCATGGGCGAGGAGAAGGCCTTCGACTACCTCAAGAAGCTGAACCCCAGCATCCAGACCTACACCCAGAGCGGAACGGCCCCGTCCAAGGCCGCCGCCATCGGCCAGGCGGGCGTCGGCATCCAGTTCACGCCGGCATTCCTCCAGCTCATCGAGGAGGGCTACCCGCTGAAGATCACCTTCCCCAAGGAGGGCGTGGGCTTCGAGGCGCCGGCCATCTCCATCCTGAAGGGGGCGCCGCATCCCGACCCGGCCAAGAAGCTCGTGGACTGGTCCATCTCTCCCCCGGGGCAGGCCGCCCTGACGGACGCCAAGACCTACTTCTTCCCGGTACACCCCAAGGCCAGGTTGGCCAAGGGGCTGCCCTCCTTCGACGAGATTCCGACGATCAACTACGACGCCATCTGGGCCGGGAAGGAGAAGAAGCGGCTGGTGGATCGCTGGATCAACGAGGTCCTGCGGGCGCCGAAGTAGCCACGACCGGTGGGTACACGATCCGTCGTCCGATGGTGGACACAGTCGGCCCGCGATCTGCGCCGGCTGCGGGATGAACCGCTGCTGGGGTTCGCCATAGCCGCGATCTTCACGCTGCTGCTGCTCTTCATCCTGTATCCGCTGGCGCGGGTCCTGATTGTCAGTCTGTTTCCCGACGGCACCTTCACTCCCCGGCTGTACCGGGAATTCCTGGGGAGCTGGTTCATCCGCCAGGCGTTCCTGAATAGTGTCCTGATGGGGACCCTCACCGCCGTCGGGGGGACGATCGTCGGGTTCCTGTTCGCCTTTACCCTCACCCGCACCGACATCCCGGGAAAGTCGTTGCTGACGCTGGCGGCCATCCTGCCCATCATCTCCCCGCCCTTCGTCAGCGCCCTGGCCATCATCCTGCTCTTCGGCAACAACGGGCTGATCACGCGGCAGCTTCTCGGTTTCCAGGAGTTCGCCATCTACGGGATGCGCGGGCTGCTCCTGGCTCAGATCTTCACCTTCTTCCCCGTGGCCTATCTCACCTTGCGCGGCGTCCTGGAGTCCCTCGGTGGCACCCTGGAAGACGCCGCCATGAACCTTGGGGCGGCCCGCTGGAAGGCATTCCGTCGCGTGACCCTCCCCCTGTGCCTTCCTGGCATCGCCAGCGCCCTTCTCGTCCTGTTCCTCGAGTCCATGGCGGATTTCGGCAACCCGCTCATCCTGGGCGGCAGCGGCTTTCCCGTCCTGTCGGTCCAGGTGTACCTGCAGGTCACCGGCATGTACGACCTGCCCGGCGGGGCCACCCTGGCCGTGGTGCTCCTCGTCCCCTCGGTCACCACCTTCCTGGTGCAGCGCTACTGGGTCTCGCGGAAGCGGTACGTCACGGTCACCGGCAAGCCGACCCGCGCGGTGATCCGGGCCGTGAGCCCGGCGATGCAGTGGGTCCTGTTTGCGGCCTGCCTGGCCGTGGCCCTCTTCGTTCTCCTCTTCTACGCGACGATCCTGGTCGGGGCCTTCTCCCGCGCCTGGGGCGCCGACCATCGCTTGACTCTGCGGAACTTCGGCTACGTCTTCGGCGTGGGGGCGCAGGCCATCAAGGACACCCTGATCATCGCCGTGACCTCGAGCCCTCTCGCCGGTCTCCTGGGCATGGCCATCGCCTTCCTGGTGATCCGCCGGCGCTTCCCGGGGCGCCAGGCCATGGAGTTCATCTCCATCCTGAACTTTGCCGTGCCCGGGACGGTGATCGGCATCGGCTACATCCTGGCCTTCAACCAGCGGCCGCTCCTGCTCACCGGCACCGCCTTCATCCTGATCGCCAACTTCCTCTTCCGCTACATTCCCGTCGGCATCCAGTCGGGCATGGCGGGCCTGCGGCAGATCGACCCGGCCATCGAGGAGGCGGCCACCAACCTGGGGGCCTCCACCCAGGTCACCTTCCGGCGCATCACGTTGCCCCTGCTGGTCCCGGCCTTTTTCTCCGGCCTGGTCTTTTCCTTCGTCCGAGCCATGACCGCCATCAGCGCCGCCATCTTCCTGGTGTCGGCCGACTGGAACCTGATGACCGTGCAGATCCTGTCGCAGACCGAGGCCGGCCGCCTCGGCGCGGCCGCGGCCTTCAGCGTCCTCCTGATTCTGATCATCCTGGTGGCCATCGGCATCATCCGGCTGGTCCTGGGCCATCTGTTCGAGTACCGGTACCAAGCTGCCTTCGG
>CAZXXV010000033.1:0-11998 GCA_964644725.1 uncultured bacterium | reverse complement strand
ATGAGTGTGATCTTGGAGAATGTGACGAAGGTTTTTGAGGACCCGCAAAGGCCCGGCGGTGTGGTCACTGCCGTGGACGGGGTGAGCCTCGAAGTCAAGGATGGAGAGCTGGTGACTCTCCTCGGCCCCTCCGGCTGCGGGAAGACGACGGCCCTGCGGATCATCGCCGGTTTCGAGTCGCCGACCTCCGGCCGGGTCCTCATTGACGGGCAGGACGTCAGCCGCCAGCCGCCCCACGGGCGCAACACCGCCATGGTCTTCCAGAGCTATGCCATCTTCCCTCACCTCTCGGTGGCGCAGAACGTCGCCTTCGGCCTGGAGATGCGGGGCCTGCCAAAGGACAAGATCGCCTCTCGTGTCCAGGCCGTCCTGGACCTGGTGGGGCTGGCCGGCCTGGAGCACCGGTCACCGGAGCAGCTCTCCGGGGGGCAGCAGCAGCGGGTCGCGCTGGCTCGGGCCATCATCACGGAGCCGCGGGTCCTCCTCTTTGACGAGCCCCTCTCCAACCTGGACGCGAAACTGCGCGAGCAGATGCGGGGCGAGGTGCGCAAGCTTCAGCGGCGCCTGAGCATCACCAGCGTCTACGTGACCCACGACCAGGCCGAGGCCATGGCCCTTTCCGACCGGATTATCGTGATGGATGCGGGGCGGGTACAGCAGGAGGGAGCCCCCTTGGAGATCTACGCCCGGCCGGCGAACCGGTTCGTCGCCGATTTCATCGGGCGCGTGAACTTTCTCGACGGGCAGGTGACGGAGGTCGGCCCGGACCGGATCAGGATCAATGTTCGTGGGCGATCGTTGGACGTCCCGGTCCAGCGGGCGGACGTCCGGGTGGGGGAGGCCGCTTCCCTGGTGGTCCGACCCGAGACGATTCGACTCACCCCGACATCCGGTGCCGAGCCCGGCGCCGGTCCCCAGACCTTTGTCGGGACTATCCGAAGGGTCGTGTACCTGGGGCCCTCGGCGGAGTACGAGATTGACTGGGACGGCAGCACTCTTCTCGTCGTGAGCGCGAGCCCTCTGGAGCACGGCTTGTTTCCGGAGGGCGCGCAGGTCGCCTTCGACTTCCCGGCCGCCACGGCCCACGTGCTGCCGCACCCGCCTCGTCGCGCGGTGTAAGGGGTTGAGGATCGCCCAAGCTCGGCGGTAGTGCGCCGCCGATCTCCCTCTTTCTGGCACCTTTCTTCCCGGCAGTTGGCTGGCTATAATACACCTCACGCAGGTGAGTAGACCCGATCCCAGGAGGCAGTATGGCCAAGACCAAGGAACAGTCGCCCAAACTCTTCCTCCCCGGCTGGGATAACGAGGAACACGTGAGCCTCGGTCGAAACCGGGATGGCGAACTGGAACTCCGGTTCACGGGGACGTGTGGAGGCTGCCGGGAATCGTTTCCGGACATGCAGCGGACGATCCAGACCATCGCCCAGAAAACGTCCATGACGGTCCCGGAGGCGACAGCCTTCTATCTGGGGTTCACCGTGGGCGTGGACAGCGTCCGCCGGTACCACCGGCTGGGCGATTTCCTGGACGACGACGAGGTTCTGGAGGAATTCTTCGGCGGCAAGCCCGTGGCGGGGCGATTCCACTAGTCGCAGTCCGGAAGTCCGTAACTCAGGCCTGCGCGCCGCTGCGGCAGCCCATCGCTCCCCACCCATCACCACGGGCTTTCGTTTGTTTCGTAATGTGTGACTCTCATTGTCAACCCGGAGGGCTGTGATGTCGAAAGGGCTAGCGCTCCACACCTGGACACTCGACACGACCCCACTCGCTGAAGTGCTGCGCATTGCGCATCGCACCGGCTGGGACGCCACCGAACTTCGCCGCATCGACTTCGCCCGCGCGGCCGAGGTGGGCCAGTCGGCCCCGGAGGTCCTCAACCTGGTGAAGGCCAGCGGCCTCCCGGTCGCCTGCGTGGGGGTTGAGCTTGGCTGGATGTTCGCCGAGGGGGCGGAGCGGCAACGCCTCCTTAAGGCCTTCGACGAGTCCTGCCGGTGGGCCGCGTCTCTTGAGTGCGCGACGGTCATGAGCCCCGTGGATCGCGGGCGCGGCGATCTCCTGCGGGCGGTCGCAAGCATCCGCGAGGTCGGAGACCTGGCGGCGCAGCACGGCGTGCGGCTCGCGCTGGAGTTCAACTCACAGGCCGAGCAGTTCAACACGCTCGACCGTATGAGGGAAGTGGTGACGCGCGCCGGTCACCCGCGCTGCGGACTGCTGGTGGATAGCTACCATCTCCAGCGCAGCGGCAGCGATCCGCGTGCGCTCCAGGATCTCGCCCCCGAGGAGATCGCCTACGTCCAGTACAGCGACGTGCCACGGGATGGACTGCAGCCCGGCGTGACGACGGATCGGCTGCCGCCTGGGAAGGGGATCGTTCCGTTCGCGGAGTTCTTTCAGGTGTTGGGGGAGAAGCGCTACCGCGGCTATCTGAGCTATGAGGCGCCGAATCCATCGTCCTGGGCGCGCGATCCCGAGGAGGTGGCCCGTGAGGCGCTCCTGGCGACTCGCCAGGTGCTGCCGGCCGCCTGAGCCTCCCGCATCTCCCCCACCCAGCCCTGGGGCTGGGTACCCGGCTCCCGGCCACCCCCGCTGTCGCACCCACGCCCCGCGTGGGTACCCGGTACCCGGCTCTCGGCTCTAGGCCCGCCCGTGGCGGGCCTTGCCCGGTCGTGAGGCTGCCAGTCCGGGCGGGTCCGCCTAGGGCGCGGCTCTCGGCTCTCCAAGCGTGACGCGGCCCGCCTCCATCCTCGGCACCACGTCGGTTACATCCACGCGAGCGCACACCTCCATGTCCGGCCCGAAGCCCATCGCCAGCAGGCGCTGCCCCCACGCCGTCTCCGGCAGCAGACGGAGGAGGTCGGACCCGAACCGCGCCCAGAGGGCCTGGCACGCCCGGGCCCCGTCGCCCAGGGCAAGCCGCGTCGCGAGGCCGGCCGCTCGATCCACGATGGCCCCCGCGCAGACCGCATCCTCCAGCGAGAATCCGCCCTCGTAGCCCGAGCACACGATCAGGCTGTCCGCCCCCCGGGCGACGAGCCAGTCGCCCACCGCAGCCCGGTTCCGGAACGCGCCGATGGCGACCGTGCGTCCGCCGCCCACGGCGCGCAGGGTCTTGGTCCCGTTGGACGTTGTCAGGATCACGTCCCGCCCACCCACCGCTTCCCTCGTGAACTCGCGCGGCGAATTCCCGAGGTCGAAGCCAGGAATGCACAGCCCGCCCTGCTCTCCCGCCAGCACGGCATCCCGGGCGGTCGCGCGAGCGCGCTCTGCTTCCTCGCGGCTTGCCACCGGAAGGATGGATCGGCAGCCGTGCTGGAAGGCGACGACGATGCTGGTCGTCGCCCGGAGAACGTCAATGACGACAGCGTAGAGTTCGGGGCGGGGACGGACCGGAAGCTCGCGCGGCAGGAGCAGCACGTCCAAACGCATTGACGATTTGTGATTGTTGATTGGTGATTTTGGCGATTGGCCTACTCGCCGCTGCCGACTTCCAAACCTCAAGACCAGACGCTGGCCCCCGAGCCCCCGATCCAACCTGGCACCCGACCTCCGGGGACCCAGCGGATGGGCCGGTGGTCCGATATCCGCTGGGTGCCCGACCCCTGTATCTCATCGTTCGAGGCGGAACAACAGCTTCTGCTTCCCGATCTCGATCTCGTCCCCGTGCTTCAAGGTGCGCTCCCTGATCTTCTCCCCGTTGACCCGGGTGCCCGCCAAGCCCGCGACGTGGACGATTTTGAAGTGCCCCTCTTTCTCGGGAACGATCCTGGCGTGCAGCTTGGCCACGAACATGCCCGAGAGCTGGATCCTGCAATCCGGGGCGCTGCCCAGCGTGACTTCCTCGGCCTCCAGGGCCATCTTTTTCCGATCCGGGAGGATGAGGCAGGGCCGCAGCTTGGGCGTGGCGACCTCGGGCTTGCCCGTCGGCTTTCCCGCCGCTGCCTGGGCGATGGCGGCCGCGTCGATAAACATGGTCTTCTGGCCAGCATCGGCGGCGATCTCGACCTTGGGCGCCGCGGCCTCCTTGGGCACGCGGAAGACCAGCCGGTGTTTCAGCACCAGGATCTCGTCGCCATCCTTCAGATCGTGGCTCGTGATCTTCTGCCCGTTGACGAAGGTCCCGTTGGCGCTTCCCAGATCCTCGACGGTGGCGTGCTCGCCGCTCATCTTGATCACGGCATGCCGGCGCGACACGCCCACGTTGTCGATCAGGATGTGGTTGCCCGGGTTCCGCCCGATCGTCAGCTCTCCCTTCGCCAGCGAGAAGGTCCCCAACTGCTTCTCTCCGAGGAATAGGAGCACCTCGGGGATCGGCCCCTTGATTGGCGGCGGGGGCGCCGGCGGCACCGGTTCCGGCACCGCGGTCGGAGCAGGAGCCGGGGCTGGCGTGGGCTCCGCGGGGGGAGCCATCGTAAGTGGCACCTCTTCGGCCACGACTTCCGGGGCGGCGGCCGGAGGCACCGACGCGACGAAGACCTCCGCTTCTTTCGTCGAGACGTCCGGCTCCACCGCCTGCTCCAGCTCCAGGCGCGGGCCGGCTTCCTCGGCGACCCTAGCGGCGACCGTCAGGAACACCTGGCTCAAGCGTCCACGCGTTTCGGCAGTCACCAGCGACGCATCGCCCGCTGGACTCACCCGCGTCTGCTCGTACACGTCCACGGTCACCCCGCCCGGTGGACGCGTGAACACGTACACCAGAAGCTGCTCGCCCGGCGTCCGCTCCTTCAGGGCCTCGGCGCCCGACGGCGGGAAGTAATTGGTCACGGGCTTGCCCTTGGTGCAGATGCTGACGGCCCATTCGTCCCCCGCCCGGATCCCCACGATCGCATCGGCGCCCCGCGCCGCCAGCTTTTTCAGGACCTCTTCCATGTTCACCAGGTCCGTCGTGAACTGCAGCGCGGGACGGTGCCGGAACAGGACCATCAGGCCCAGGAGCAGCCGCTTGTCCGCCACACAGAAGGACAGGGGCGACTGGGGATGTCGGGAATACGCGGCGAAGAACTCGTGGATCTCGCCGAAGGTGAAGGCATCCCCCGCCAGTCGCCCCTCCCCGTACGGCGCCCCGTTCACCACGAACAGAAACTGGGCCTCGTCCGGGTGGGCCTGCATGAAGTAACCGTCGGGGATCTGGCGTTCCTGCGTGATCTTTGCGAAGAGTGGGTCGAATTTGTCCAGCGGACAAACCTTCGCGTCCAAGAGCGTCGCCGTCGCCGGGAATCTGACACTGGGCATCGTGCCTCCTTGCGTCCGAGCGGGCGCCGACCCCGACAAGCGGAATCGTGAAATGCCGTCCTGCGCCTGATGTCTCGCCCTCCGCCTTGCCAAGACGTGCCCCGGCACGATCGTCGGGGCGGGGCCGCGTCAGCGGGAGCCGGCCTTACTCCGCGGCGCGGAATTTGGCCTACACGTTCAGCCGCGCCATCATCCCCGGTCCTCGGCCCTGAGGCTGGGCACGGTCGCGATCGCCCGCCTGGGCCTGGATCAGCAGGGCGGTGATGTTGTCATCACCCCCCTTGTAGTTCGCCCGGTCCACTAGGGCCTGGCAGGCCTTCTCCAGGTCGTCGGCGTGGTCCCGGACGATGGCCAGCATCTCCTCGTCCTCTAGGAGGTCCGAGAGACCGTCGGAGCACAGGAGCAGCAGGTCGCCCGGCAGGACCGGCTGCTCCACGAGGTCCACCTCCACCGACTCTTTGAGCCCCAGGGCCCGCGTGATCAGGTGCTTGTACTGCGACCCCTGCGCCTCCTCGGGAGAAATGATGCCGCGATCCACCTGGTGCTGGACCAGCGAGTGATCCCGGGAGAGCTGGACGATCTGCTCGCCCCGGACCCGGTAGATCCGGCTGTCCCCGACGTGGGCCAGCGCCACGTGGTCGTTCACCACCAGAACCGATACCACAGTCGTCCCCATGCCGGCGTACTCGCGCCGGCCCTGGGCGGTGTCGTAGATGATCCGGTTGGCCAACCGGATGCTGCCCAGCAGGAAGTTGGCCTCGCGGGAGCACGCGGGCACCGGCTCCCCCACGATGAACTCGTCCATCCCGCTCAGGTACTTGGCCATCCATTCCAGGATCGTGTCCACGGCCAGCCGGCTGGCTACCTCGCCCGCGGCGTGCCCCCCCATCCCATCGGCGACGACGAAGAGCCCGATCTCCGGGGCCAGGCAGAAGCTGTCCTCGTTGCCATGCCGCTTGCGCCCCACGTCGGATTTGGCGGCCGCAAAATACCGCATGGCCTGCTACCCCCCTTCCGATCCCGGAGGGGTGGTGAACTGTTGGGTCTCACTCCCCGCTGCCTCCGTCCGCCGGGTCACTTGCGGAGCGGGGCGGGGCGCCCCCTGGGGCGCCGTGCCCGCCTGGGCCAGCGCCTTGTCCAGCCGTTCCTTCAAAGCCCGGAGCGTCTTGGAAAACTCCTCGCCCGTCTGGAAGCGCTGCGCCGGATCCTTGGCCAGGGCCTTCTCGACCAGCTTCTGGAAGATGGGCGGAAGCTTGGGGACGAAGTTGGTCACAGGGGGCGGCGGACTGCTCGTGATCTGGAACATGATGGTGGCAATGGAATCCCCCTGGAACGGTCGTTCCCCCGTGAGCAGTTCGTACAGCACCACGCCCAGGGAGAACAGGTCCGAGCGTCCGTCCACCTTCTTGCCCGCGAT
The DNA here is from genome assembly GCA_964644725.1 of uncultured bacterium. Classification (GTDB taxonomy): domain Bacteria; phylum Methylomirabilota; class Methylomirabilia; order Methylomirabilales; family 2-02-FULL-66-22; genus 2-02-FULL-66-22. Next base: position 5,352 of record CAZXXV010000033.1, on the reverse strand, counting down.
CTGCTCCGGCGACATGTAGCTGGGAGTCCCCAGCACCATGCCGGTCTTGGTCTGAGACGACGAGACGACGCGAGCGATGCCGAAGTCGGTGACCTTCACCTCGCCGCTCTGCAACAGCATGATGTTAGCCGGCTTGATGTCCCGGTGGACGATGCCGGCCTTATGGGCGTAATCCAGGGCGTCCGCCACCTTGGCGCAGATCTCCAGCACCCGCGACCAGGGCAGCAAGCTCCCCTTCTTACAGAAGCTCTCCAGGTCCTTGCCCGCGAGGAACTCCATGGCGATCCACGCCACGTCCATCTCCTCGCCGCTGTCGTAGATGGTCAGGATATTGGGATGGTTCAGGCCGCCGGCAGCCTGGGCCTCCCGGAAGAAGCGCTCCTTCACCTGGGGAAGCATGGCCTCTTCCACGTCGTCGAAGTGGACCGTCTTGATGGCCACCGTCCGGTTGATCTTGGGGTCCAGCCCCTTGTAGACGATGCCCATGGCCCCCCGGCCCAGCTCCTCCACCAGCTCGTAGCGCCCGAGTGTCGGTCGCTCTACGCCCTCGAGAACGGCGGTGGATTCCCCGCGCTTCGGTCCCCCGACCCCGGCCAGCGTTGGGGTCGTGGCGGCCGCCTGGACCTCGGTCATGCGATCCGCGAGGTCCCGGAAGGCCTTGTCGACGGAGGCGATCCGCTCGTATACCGTGAGGGCCTTGGCCGGCTGCCGCTTCCGCTCGAAGTCCAGGGCCAGGTTGTACAGGACCCCCTTCATCTCCTCGTCCACGGGGATCCGCGCGAACTTGTCCCACGCCAGGTCCAGCATTCCCTTCCCCTGGAACGTGAGGCCGAGGAGCTTATTGGCCTCGTCGCTCTCCTCCTCGACGATCTCCTTCTCCCGCTCCACCCCGAGGAACCGGCGCGACGTGATGGCCACGTAGTTCAGCACCACCAGGAGGGCCGGAGTGGTGATGCTGAGCCAGATCCCGCGCATCGCGAAGGCCGCGAGGCCGGCGGCGACCACCCCGAAGAAGAGCACCGCGCCGAGGGCCGATCCAAGCCCCGCGCCGAGCCGCGGCAGGAGGAGCGAGGTCAGCAGGCCCAGGACCAGGACCACAGCCAGCTCGTACAACCCCGCCCAGTCCGGGCGCGTGAGGAACCGCCCCTCCTGGATGTTGGCGATGAGGTTGGCGTGCTTCTCCACTCCGGGGAAGACCGGGGCAAGGGGCGTCGGCTCCACATCCCCGATGCCCGGCGCCGTGGCCCCCACCAGGACGATCTTCCCCTGGAACGCCGAGGCCACGATCTTGTCGTTCAGCACATCAAAGGCGGAATAGTGAGGGAAGGTCTTGGCCCCGCCGTAGTAGTTGAGCAGGAGGCGCATGCGGCCGTCGGTCGGGATGTGGGTGGAGCCCAGGGTGATCCCATCGCCGAAGGCAACCCGGATGCGTTCCCGGGGCACGCCCATGGCCTTGGCCGCCACCGCCAGGGCGAAATGCGGGAAGTACTGATCCCGGTATTCAACTACCAGGGGCTCCCACCGGCTGATGCCATCTGCATCGGGCAGCCGGTTGATGTGGCCGATGCCGACGGCCGCCTCGCCCATGGCCGGCAGCGGCCAGGTCATCTCCAGGGCGCGAGGCGCCGCTGCCACCGTCTGCCCGTCCGCCATACTCAGGCTGGTGAGGGCGCTCTTGGCGGCGAACTCCGGGATGCCTACCGCCTTGCCCGCCGGTGCCGCACCCCGGGCCGCGCCCTCGAGGTTGGCGAACCCGGGCAGCAGGATCATGCCGGCCTTCTGGATCGCCGCCACCAGCTTGGCATCGTTGTCCAGCGAGGCCCGGAGGTCCTGGAGCATTTGCAGGAACTCGGGCCCCCCCTTGACGTTTCCCAGCGCCTGGAACTTCTGGTCGACGGTTTGCAGGGCGATCAGGCCGCTCTGCTCCTCCGGCTCGGACAGGATCAGGCTGAGGCCGATGACCTTCGCCCCCTTGGCCGCCAGCAGATCCACCAAGGACGCCACCCGGGAACGCGGCCACGGCCAGCGCCCCAGCTTCGTGATGGATTCCTCATCAATGGCGACGATGGCGATGTTCTGGGCGGGGGCGCCTGAGCCAAACCACTTCAAGCGGAGATCGAAGAGGCGATACTCGATGGCCTCCAGGAATGCCGGACGGATCCACACCATGACCAGCACGATGAACGTGATGGTCAGGCCGATCGCCCACTCGGGAATCCGCCGGGTCGCGCGCCTACGGGCCATGAGGGAACCTGACGCGTGAGGGGACGGACTGCGTCCTCCCGCCGCCTCCTACGGAAACACGATCCGGGCGCGGCGTCGGTAGCTCCGGAACAGACCGGCCGCCGCACACGTCTTCACCACGTCCCCGACCAGGAACGGCACCATGCCCTGTGCGATAGCGCTCGGCAGGGACAGGCGCAGGCTCCAAGCCAGCCAGAAGACCCCGCAGGCGTACACCACCAGGCTCCCGGCTGCCATGCTGCCCATTATCCACAGGATGCCGGGATCGCCGCGCAGGCGAACCATCCGCCCCACGAGGGCCGTGGCCGCGACGAAGCCGATGAGGTAGCCGGTCGTGGCGCCCTGGAGGAGATAGAGCAATCCGCTCCCACCGCCAGCGAAGACTGGGAGGCCGGCTGCGCCCGCCAGGAGATAGACCGCCTGGCTCAGCGGGCCGAGGGTGGGTCCCAGCGTGGCGCCGGCCAGGTGCACGAAGAACGTCTGCAGTGTGATCGGGACCGGTGTCCAGGGCAGCGGAATTCGCACGTGCGCCCCGAGCGCCGTCATGACCACGAAGGCCACGATCCCGATGGTCCCCGAGACGGCGCCCCGCTCCAGCCGGGCCGTCTTCGAGGCGACCCTCGATCGCCCGATCACCTCCCGCTCCGCCATATATCCCCCTCCGTCAGGATTAGCTCCCAGATCAGTGCGTCTCCTTCACGGGGAAAGCCCCCCGTGAACTCTCGAGCCACTCGCGAAGCTCCCCCAGGGAATCCACGATGACGTCCGCGTGCTGCGATGCTTTGAGCACCGGGCCTCGCAGGAGGACCGTGCGCACGCCGGCCCTTCGTCCCGCCAGCATGTCGAACTCGAAGTCGCCGACGAACATGATCTCAGAGGGAGGCAAGCCCATCCGCCGGCAGGCCAGCCACACCGGCTCCGGCGCCGGCTTGGGCGGCGCGTCTTCCCGCGCGACGACCGCGTCGAAGCGGAGGTGGAGCCGCGCGAGGACCAGGTCCACGCTCTTCCGGCTGTTCCGCGTCACCAGCCCCCGCTTGAGACCCCACGCATCCATCCACGCCAGGAACGGTAGGATCCCGTCCATCGCTTCGGCCTCGGCTGCGGCGGCCGTCTCGTGCCGTTCCAGGATAGCCTCGGCCCGGGCCCGCTCGGATGGGAGCAGCTCTGCCATCCGCTCCAGGACGTAGCCGTGCGTGTCGCCGAAGATCTCCTGCTTGATGGCCAGGAAGTCCAGCCGCTGCCGGACCACCACGCCGTCCATGTCGAACAGGATGCCGCCGATCAAGTCGGGTATTTGCAACCCGCCTCCCATCCGCAACGGATCACGTCAAGAGGTAGCGCACGCCCGCGTAGCCGAAGTACAGGCCGAATCCCAGGAGGAGAACGGCGCAGGCGGTCACCAGCCCGCGATACGTCCGGTCCGTGAGCAATCGGCGACCCATTGCCAGTGTCAGGCTCACCGAGCCGTACCATATGAGGTCCGAGAGGATGTGGCCGATGTAGAAAGAGACGAGACCGGTCAGCCCCAGCCGCAGCGAGATGGCGATGTAGCTCAGGCCGATGGTGGCCCACCAGATGATCCAGTAGGGGTTGGAGAGCGTCGTCAGCAGTCCGGCCAGAACGGGGTGGTGGCGCTTCTCCTGCTGCGTCCCGGTGCGGAGCGAGAGGCTGCCCACGCTCTTGAACATCCCCCAGGCCATCCACGTCAGGACCGCGCCCCCGAGGAGCGCGATCGTCCCGATGACGGGTCCCAGGATCAGGAGTTTCCCGAGGCCCAGGACCACGGCCGCCACCAGGAGGACCTCCAGGATCCCGTGGCCTAGGACGATGAGGGGACCCGCCAGGGCGCCCCGGGTCTGCGCCCGACTGATCGTATCCGGAGTGTCTGGCCGCAACCGCGCGGCCGTCTCGCCGATCGTGACCGTCAGCACCGGTCCGGGCATCATGGCGCCCGAGAGGCCGACGAGAAACGAGGTGATCGCTATGCCTGCCACACTATCCATCGGTTACCCGGCGAGTCCCGGCAGCCTCGCGCTTGCCGCCAAACCCGTGGAAAACAAACGCAGTACAAGTGCTTATGTATAACGTCAATCCGGAGGCGGCGCAAGCAAATTTCCGAGGGCTGCCGTCGAGAGAAGGGGAATCTTCCGGGGTCGCACACAAAAAACCCCGGGCGGCGAAGCCCGCCCGGGGTCATCCCAATGGTCGTGTCCCTGTCGCGCTTGACATTCTCAGAGTGTGTGAAAATATCGGTGAATCAGCGCCAAGAGCATTTTTCACCCACGGAAAATCAAGAGGTTACAGTCACACTCTCGGCCCAGCGACGATTTCTTCACACACTCTCAGCGGTGAATCATCCGGTCGTTCCTACCTCCAATACCCCTCTACCCACACTCGGGTCCAATAGCGGCCGCCTCGTACCCGGGCCTCCCAGTGGCCGGGGACCCACCACCCGTTCTCGTAATGGCTGTCCACCCACACGCGCTGACGCTCGGTCACGGGCACCCAGTGGTCCTCGTAGTGGCCGGGTATCCACGTCCGGTACTCCACCACAGGCGGCGGGGCGTACACGACCGGTGGAGGCGCGGAATAGAAGACCGAAGGGGGAGTCGTGACCACCGCCGGCGCGGCGTAGGCGCTCGGCGCCGCGGTCGCCGCGCCGCTGCCCCGAATCGCGTTGTAGAGGACGCCACCCAGGATGACTGCTCCCGCCCCGATCGCCGCCCCCAACCACCGGTTCCGGACAGCGTGGGGATCCCCGGCCAGCGCCGCCGAGGGTACCAAGGCCAGGACCAAGCTACAGATGAGCGCGACTGCCAGGAGTCTCCGCATCAGGATCACCTCCTTCCCGGTTCGCACCTTACGCCTTTGGCCGTCAGCTATCAGCGGTCAGCCCTTTCCCTGCCCGGGCTGATCCCTGACCGCTGATTGCTGAACGCTTGTTCACTCCATTCACCTATTTCGACGACCTAGCGGCGATTTTGTTCAAAGGCATTCTGGGCAGGGGGAAGCAGCCGAGGACAGGTGACCCCGTGCTAGCGTGCGTCGGCGGGCTTCGCCCACAGGCCTGCGTCAGCCGCCGTGATGGCCCACCGCCGATGTCAACCA
>CAZXXV010000032.1:1546-15222 GCA_964644725.1 uncultured bacterium | reverse complement strand
TGTTGGACGTGATGATGCCGGGCATGGACGGCTTCGAGGTCTGCCGGCGTCTGAAAGCCGACGAGCGGTGGCGGCACATCCCGGTGGTGATGCTCACCGCCAGGGATGCGGTGCGGGACATGGTCCTGGGCCTGGAGATCGGGGCCGACGACTACATCACCAAGCCGTTCAACACCGAGGAGCTGATCGCCCGCATCAAGGTGCTGCTCCGCATCCAGGGGATGAGCCAGGAGCTGGTCCGCCGGAACCGGGAACTGCAAGCGCTCAACGCGGTCGCCCTGGCGGTCAGCCGCACCCTGAGTCCCGACGAGATCGTGGAGGGGGCCCTGACGCGAACCCTGGAGAGCCTCGGGCTGTCCGTGGGATTGATGCACCTGATCGACCCCAGGAGCGGACACCTGGCGCTCCAGGTCTGGCGAGGGCTGGAGGCCGAGCCCGACCAGAGCGTGCGTCGCCTGCCTCCTGGAACGGCCTGGGCCTGGCGGGCCCTGGAGCAGGAGGAGCCTCTGGTCCTTCCCGACGCCGCGCAGGCCGAGGGGCTCGGGATGCGCCCAGGGGAGCCGCCCCGGCCACTGGCGGCGACCCCGCTCCGTTTGCATGACCGGAGCCTCGGCGTTCTTACCGTGGTTGGCCGCCCTGGCCAGCCGTTCTCGCTCGAGGAGACGGCCCTCCTGGCGGCCATCGGCCGCCAGATCGCCATGGCCCTGGATAACGCCTACCTGTACGCCGACAGCCGTCGCAAGGTCAAGGAGTTCGAGGCCCTGTACCAGCTGGGCCAGACCATGACCTCGACGTTCAACCTCCAGGACATCCTGACCCGGATCAGCCAGACGGTGTCCACCTTGCTGTACGCGCAGGCGATGTCGCTGATGCTGCTCAGCCCGGACGGGCGCACCCTGTCCACGGTGGCGGGGTATAACCTGTCCGACGAGGCGCTCCAGGAGGTGGAGACCATCCGGGCGCGGCAGGAGTCTAGCCCCAGCCTGATCGCCGTGCGGGAGAAGCGGCCGGTCGCGATCGCCGACCTCTCCACCGACACGGTGTACGCCCCCTGGCTGCAGACGGCACTGGAACGGGGATACCGATCCTTCCTGGCCATTCCCCTGATCGCGCCGAACCGCGCCCTGGGGTGCATGAACCTCTACCTGACCGAGCGTCACGAGTTCGACGCCGATGAGATTCAGCTCCTCTCGACCTTCGCCAGCCAGGCGGCCATCTCCATCGAGAATGCCCGGCTCTTCGAGGAGACGCGACAGCTCGCCATCACCGACGAGCTGACGGGGCTGGCGAACCACCGCCAGTTCTACCACCAGTTGGCGCGCGAGGTGCGGCGGGCCCAGCGGTACAAGCGGCCTCTCACCCTCCTCATGCTCGACCTGGATCACTTCAAGCAGTACAACGACCGCTACGGCCACCTGGCGGGGGACCAGGCCCTGCGGGAGACGGCGGAGGTGTTGCGCCGGAACGCACGGGACGTGGACATCCTGGCGCGCTATGGGGGGGAGGAATTCGCCATCATCCTCCCCGAAACCGACCTGGAGCGAGCGGTCATGCACGCCGAGCGGACCCGGACGGCGATCGCCAGCCATGCCTTCCGGGGCAAGGATTCCAACCCGCAGGGGGACCTGACCGTGAGCATCGGAGTGGCCGCCCTGGCGCCCGGGATACGCAAGATCGAAGAACTGGTGCATGACGCCGATCAGGCCCTCTACCGGGCCAAGTCCCAGGGCCGCAACCGACTGGAGCTGGCACCGATCCGAAACCGGACGGCGATTCAATCTTGAGTCGCCGGGACCTCACGGCCTCTCGTGTCTCTCCCCTCTTCCGTCACCCCCGATGCAGAAGAGATGCGGCCGAAGGGTCCCTGCGGATTTTCAAATGAGAAACTGACAACGAGTCAAACCAGAGCGTGAGCAAAGATGCCCGGTTGTTCCGCCAAAGGCGGATCGGTTGTCAGTTTTGCATTGAAGAAATCGGCTGACCACGGCGTGGGACAAGATCTGACATGAGTAAGGGCAAGACAGGCAAGAATGGAAAGCCAGTCAAAGTGAGCCTTGTGAACCTGGGGTGTCCCAAGAATCAGGTGGACGCCGAGGTGATGCTGGGACAACTGGCGGTGGCAGGATACCAGATCGAGGATAACCCCGAACGGGCCGACGTGGTCGTGGTGAACACCTGCAGCTTCATCCAGGAGGCCAAGGAGGAGTCCATCCAGAGCATCCTGGAGGCGGCGGCACTGAAACGCACGGGCCGCTGCCAGGCGGTGGTGGTGAGTGGGTGCCTGGCCCAGCGGTACGGGCAGGAGCTGCCGGCCCTGCTGCCCGAGGTGGACGCCTTCGTCGGCACAGGAGAGTTTCCCCGCATCGCCGAGATCGCGTCCGCCGCGCTCCGGCGGTCCGCCCCGCAGCGGAACTGGGTGACCGGGCACACGGCGCTCGTCACGGCCGACTTGCCGCGCCGGCTCCTCACGCCGGGCCACATGGCCTACCTGAAGATCTCCGAGGGCTGCGACCACCCCTGCACCTTCTGCGCGATCCCCGGGATCCGAGGACGGATGCAGTCCCGCACGCGGGAGGACATCCTGGCCGAGGCGCGGCGGCTGGCGGCCGCGGGCGTCCGGGAGATCATCCTGATCTCCCAGGACACCACCGATTACGGCAGGGATCTCGGTGAGGCGCACGGACTCCTCCGCTTGCTCCATGGGTTGCTGGAGATCCAGTCGATCCGGTGGATCCGCCTGCACTATCTGTATCCTACCCGTATCACGCCCGAACTCATCGGGCTCCTGGCATTGGAGCCGCGGCTCTGTCGCTATCTCGACATGCCGCTCCAGCATTGTGATGGTGCCGTGCTCAAGGCCATGGGTCGCGGCGGGGACGAGCGGAGTCTCCGGCGCTTGCTGGAGCGGATCCGGCGCGCTGTGCCGGAGATTACGATCCGCACCTCCTTCATCACCGGGTTCCCCCGCGAAACCGGGGCGCAGTTCTCGCGCCTCCTCCGCTTCGTGAAGGAGGTGCGCTTCGACCGGGTCGGCGTCTTCTGCTACTCGGATGAGGAGGGCACCGCCGCCGCATCCCTCGGCCCCAAGGTGCCCCGGCGCGTCGCGGAGAGGCGGCGGGCGCGCCTGATGGCGGCCCAGGCGCGGATCGCCGAGGAGAAGGGGCGCGCTCTGCTCGGGAGCGTCCAGGACGTGATGGTGGACGGCCTGGCGCCGGAATTCCCAGGCGTGCAGTGCGGGCGCACGACGGCTCACGCGCCGGAGGTGGACGGGACGGTCTACCTCCGGGGGCCGGTCCTCCCGCCGGGAACGATGGTGCGGGCGCGAGTCCGGGAAGCCTACGAGCACGACCTCGCGGCCGACATCATCGATGTGGTGGGGTGACCATGCCGAATCGTGCACCTGCGACCCGGTCTCGGGCGGGCACCGGAACAGGAGCCGCCCTGCGCCTCGTGGCGACTGGAGCCGGCGTCGGTCATTTCCCCTTCGCCCCCGGGACAGCGGGGAGCCTGCTCGGGGCGATCCTCTGCTTCCCCCTGGTATATCTCCCGTGGCCGGTGTACCTGGCGGCGACGCTCGCCTTGGCCAGCCTCGCGGTGTGGGCCGCGGGTCAGGTGGCCGCTGAGCTGGGCCAGCCGGATCCCTCGGAGATCGTCATTGACGAGATCGCCGGGATGTGGGTGGCCGCCATTGCCCTGCCCCCGACCCTTTACGATTTCACCGCCGTGTTCCTTCTGTTCCGCCTCATGGACGTGGTGAAGCCGGCACCCATCCCCAGACTGGAGCGGCTGGGCGGGGGGCTTGGCATCGTGGCCGACGACGTCGCCGCCGGCCTCTTGGCGCGGGTGATGTGGTGGCTGCTCAAGGCGAACTTCGACTTTCTCTAAGCGTCGCTATCGCCGACGCCGCTTGAAGGCTGGGAGGCTTGGAAGCTAGGATGCTTCGAGCCTTCTAGCCTCCCAGCATCCCAGCGAGTGAGAGAGATGGGCACTGAGATCCTGACCATCGGCACCGAGCTGCTCCTGGGCCAGATCGTGGATACCAACGCCAGTTGGATCGCGCAGCGGCTGGCCGAGGCAGGCATTGACCTGTTCTGCAAGACCACGGTGGGGGATAACTTCGCCCGGATCGAGGCGGCGCTGCGCCAGGCGCTGAGCCGCGCCGATGTCGTCATCACGACCGGCGGCCTGGGGCCCACCGAGGACGATCTGACCCGCGACGTCGTGGCGGCCGTCCTGGGACGCCCCTTGCACCTCGACCCGGTTGTCCTGGCCCATATCGAGCGACGGTTTGCCCACCGCAAGATCCCCATGCCAGAGAACAACCGGAAGCAGGCGATGGCCCCCGAGGGGGCGGAGGTGCTCCACAATCCCAACGGGACGGCGCCCGGCCTGTTCCTCAGAGACGGCGGGCGTTGCGTCGCCTGCATGCCCGGCGTGCCCGCAGAGATGAAGCCCATGCTCACCGAGCAGGTGATCCCCCGGATCCGGGATGCCTTCGGGATCAAGAGTCGAATCGTGTCCCGGGTCCTCAAGATGTGCGGGATCAGCGAGTCCAAGGTAGACCAGGCCATCGGCGACTATTTCCGCGAGATGCGGAACCCGACCATCGGCGTTCTAGCCCACGCCGGGGAGATTCACGTCCGTCTGACCTGCAAGGGGGAGGATCCGGCCGAGATCACCCGGATGCTGGATGATTTGGAGGACAAGATCCGCAAGCGCCTGGGCTCTCTCATCTTCGGCCGGGACGAGGAGAAGCTGGAGGCCCTGGTGGGGCAGCTCCTGCGGGAGCGGACCGCCACGCTGGCCGTGGCCGAGTCGTGCACCGGCGGCCTGATTGCCAGCCGTGTCACCGATATCTCCGGCAGTTCCGACTACTTCGAGCGAGGGATCGTGTCGTACAGCGTCGCCGCCAAGGAGCAGATCCTGGGTGTGTCGCAGGCGATGCTCCGAGAGTTCGGCGCCGTCAGCCTGCCGGTCGTCCGGGCCATGGCGGACGGCGTCCGCCGTCTGAGCGGGACCACCTTCGGCCTCGCCACCACGGGCATCGCGGGGCCCACGGGCGGCACGCCCGAGAAGCCGGTTGGCCTCGTGTGTATCGCGCTGGCGTGGGATGGGGGAGATGTGGCGCGCGAATACCGGTTACACGGTGCGCGCGAGCTGATCAAGTACCGCGCCGCGCAGATGGCCCTGGAGATGCTTCGCCGCCACCTGCTCGGGGTGCCCATCACCGAGGCGTGATTTGGGATTGCAGATTGAAGATTGCAGATTGACACGGCAGCCCCGAGCGGAGCCCCGGTTTCAATCCGCAATCTGAAATCTGCAATCGAGAATGATGCGTTTGTTCGTTGCCGTGAATCTTCCCTCCGAGATCCGGGACCGGCTGACCGCCGCGCAGGATCGCTTGCGCCGCGCCCAGGCCGACGTGAGCTGGGTCCGGGCCGAGAACATCCACGTCACGCTGAAGTTCCTGGGCGAGACCGAGGAGAAGCGGCTGGAACGGATTCGTCCGGCGCTGGCCGAGGTGGCGCGTGCAGGCACTCCCTTTTCGATGGAGGTGTCGGCGGTCGGCAGTTTCGGCGGCCGAATCCCGCGGGTGGTCTGGGTCGGCGTGGGAGATGGGGCGGAGTCGCTCATCCAACTCGCCGGGCGCGTCGAGGCGGCCCTGGCCCGTGTGGCCTTTCCGAAGGAACGGCGGGGGTTCACCGCCCATCTCACCCTCGGCCGGGTGCGCTCGCCCAGAAACGCGGAGGCTCTCCTCGCGGCGCTGCAAGAATTTCACGCCGAGAAGTTCGGGACACTCGCGGCGACGCAGTTCGAGTTGATGCAGAGCGAGCTTCGCCCGACTGGGTCGGTGTATACGGTGCTCGATCGATTTCCACTCGGTCCTGCCTGAACTGGACTTCACGGAACGGCTAGCAGGCTGGAAGGCCTGAAGGCTCGGATGCTTTGAGCCTCCCAGCTTCCCAGCCTTCCAGCTTTCCAGCGGGGATAGCGCCTTGGCGGTTCGTCGGGGAAACACGATGCGACTTGAGGACCTGAGGAAGACGGCCCTTGGGATCTTCAACGCTGCGGTCCGGGCCGTGGACCCCGGAGAGGCGATCCGCCGTCACCTCACCCGAGACGGCTCGCGCCTGCGTATCGGCGAGGAGACGATCGACCTCGCCAAGGTCGGCGAGGTCGTGGTGGTGGGATGTGGGAAGGCGGCTGCGCCCATGGCCGCCACCGTCGAGGAGATCGTCGGCGATCGGATCGGTCGCGGCGTCGTCGTCACGAAGTACGGCCACGTCCAGCCGACGCGATTGATCCGGGTCCACGAGTCCGGCCATCCCGTTCCCGATGACGAGGGCATCGCCGGGGCGCACGCGGTTTTGGATCACCTCCGGGGCCTCGGTCCCAATGACCTGGTCCTCGTCCTGACCTCGGGAGGCGGTTCCGCCTTGACCCCCGCACCCGCGGAGGGGATCACCCTGGCAGAGAAGCAGGCCCTAACCAAGGCCCTGCTTGCCTGTGGCGCGGATATCCGAGAGATGAACACCCTGCGCAAGCACATCTCCCGGTTCAAGGGAGGTCAGCTAGCACGGGCGGCCCAGCCCGCGCGGGTCATGACGCTGATCCTCTCCGACATCGTCGGGGACCCGCTGGATGCGATTGCCTCGGGTCCCACCGTGCCCGATCCCACCACCTATGCCGACGCGCTGGGCATCCTGGACAAGTACCGGATCCGCGGGGAGATTCCCGGGGCCATCCGGGCACGCCTGGAGGCGGGTGCCCGCGGAGAGGTTCCCGAGACGCCCAAGCCGGATGATCCGCTGTTCGCCCGCGTGGGCAATCTGATCGTCGGAAGCAATATCCAGGCGCTGGAGGCGGCGCGGTCCGAGGCGCGTGCCCTTGGGCTCACGCCGATGATCCTGTCCTCTTCCATCGAAGGGGAGACGCGGGAGATCGCGCGGATGCACGCCGCCCTGGCCCGCGAAGTCCGGACGAGCGGGAATCCGGTGAAGCCGCCCGCCTGCCTCATCTCGGGCGGGGAGACCACCGTCACCCTGCGGGGGTCCGGCAAGGGCGGGCGCAACCAGGAGTTCGTCCTGGCCGCCGCCCTGGACATTGCGGGGCTGCCGCAGACGGTGATTCTGAGCGCGGGGACAGACGGAACGGACGGGCCGACGGATGCCGCCGGGGCCATCGCCGATGGGGAGACCTGTGGGCGGGCGCTCGCCGCGGGGCTCAAACCCCGAGCAGCTCTGGATACCAACGATGCCTATCCTTTCTTCGAAAAGCTCGGGGATCTGATCCTGACCGGTCCCACCAAGACCAACGTCATGGATGTCCGCCTCGTCCTGATGGGATAGGCGTGCCGCTTCACATCCTGAGGCCGTGCGACCGCCGGCTTGACAATCCCGCGGGCATCCGCGAGATTCGCCGAAGGGGCCGTAGGGCCCCGCACGATACGGCGGCTCTGCGAAACTCTCTGGATCGAATGGCGCGGGCGGAAAGGAGGATCCCATGGCGGAATCCGGGCAGATCCGGTTCACCGTGACGGGCATGACGTGAGGGGGGTGCGAAAGGGAAGTAAGACACGCCTTGGAGAGGCTTGCAGGCGTGAAAGTGGTCGCTGTCGATCGGACGAAGAACGAAGCGCGCGTTACCCTCGGGGGTTCGGCGACGTCCGTTGACCAGATGATCGCCGCCATCCAGGGAGCAGGGAGGTTCCAGGCGAAGGTGGGGGCCTAGCGCCTCTGGAGATCTCGAAGTCCGCGGGCCGGGAGCCACGGTGAAGCGCCGGTGGCTTCCGGCCCTATGTTTTTTCCCAGGAAGAACGGAGAGGGGACGCAGCCGCTTTGGTGGCCTTACGTCTCCGCGGAAGCGTGACCGGCCGTGAGCAGCGGTTCGATCTCCGGCGGGACGAGGCCGGCAATGGGTCCTCCCCTGGCGACGCGGGTCCGAACCTGCGTGGCGGACATTGCAGCGATCTCTGCCGGGAGCTGGATCATGTGGATCCGGTGGGCATACGGCGCAACGTCCGGTCGGGTGAGAAAGGACGCGACCGCCTCGGGGGGATCGGGCGCGCGATTGGCGGGGATGAACTCGCTCGCTCCGAACAGGGCGGATAGCGAGGCGTTCAGGTCAGCGTAGTACTTCGGATCGAACAGGCGAACGAGAGTGTCGAAGCCCAGGATGAAGGCCAGGCGGGTTCCCGCGGGATAGTGGGGCCGCATCGCCTCGACCTTGTCCACGAACCTCCCGTGGCTGCATGCGGCGACGGAAAATGCCGGGTGCGACTCCACGAAGCGTACCAGCAGGCCGAGGCGCCGCTCCAGGGGGAAGCCCTCCAGCGGTTTGTCCACGTTGGCCCTCGCCAGGAGGAGGAGGACTTCGTCAGGGGGGAAAATGCGGCTTGCCTCTTGAATCAGCCACACATGAGCCGTCGTTAGTGGATTGAAAGAAGCGGACAGGCAAAGCAGGTGACCCGCCCGCTCCCCGATTCCCGCCGGGGCGCGGCGCGCAAATGCCATGCGCGGCGGTCCCTCCGGGTCGAGTCCCGCCAATAACTCCAACATCGCCTTCTCGTTCTCGAATCCTTGTCTCTGCTTTATGATCCGACGCAACGATCGCTAGGAAGCTCGGAAGCTAGGATGCTGGCTCCGCCCCGGACCGCGGAGCGGAGCGGGGGAAGCCTCAAAACTCCCGGCTTTCTAGCCTCCAGGCCTCCTAGCTTTCCGGCCCAGGATATCGGGCTGACTGCAAGCGGTCAATGCCTTGCCAGGAACCAGGGATCGGTGGCCGGGGGTCAGGGGTCGGGGAAGAGTCAATCGCTGGGGGAGGCTCTTGGCATCCGCTTGAGCGGGAGTCGCAGGGCATCCGACCAATGGGCGCAATCGGGAAACACCGAATGCCCGAATCTTCAATGGCGACGCGGACTTTACGCGTTGCGAGGGGATTTTCACCTTGACAAAGTTGGGCCGCCCCGTTACTTTGACTTTTTGCCTTACGCGAGGAGAGCATGTTTCAAGGACTGAGCGACCGGCTCAACGACATTTTCAAGCGGCTTCGCGGCTACGGACGGCTGAGCGAGGACAACATCGCCGAGTCTCTCCGCGAGGTGCGTCTGGCCCTCCTAGAGGCGGACGTCAACTTCAAGGTGGTCCGGTCCTTCCTAGAACGCGTGCGCGAACGCGCCGCCGGTCGCGATGTCCTGGAGAGTCTGACCCCCGGCCAGCAGGTCGTCAAGGTGGTCTATGAGGAGCTGGCAGCCCTGATGGGCGGGGCGGCCAGCCAGCTCAAGACGGCCGGACAGCCTCCCACGCTGCTGATGCTGGTGGGTCTGCAAGGATCGGGGAAGACGACCACCGCCGGGAAGCTTGCCCGCCTCCTGAAGGAGAAGGGACGTCGCCCCCTGCTGGTGGCGGCGGACCTGCAGCGGCCGGCGGCGCAGGAGCAGTTGGCCACCCTGGGGAGGAACCTCGGTGTTGACGTGTATCGCAACGCCGGCGCCGCCTCTGCCGTGGTGGTCTGCCGCGAGGCGGTGAGCCAGGCGCGATCCCGCCTGCTGGATCCCGTCATCCTGGACACGGCCGGGCGCCTGCACATCGACGAGCGGCTGATGCAGGAACTCCGCGCCATCAAGGGCGAGGTCAAGCCGACCGAGATCCTGATGGTAGTGGACGCCATGACGGGCCAGGATGCGGTGAACTCCGCCAGCAGCTTCCACCAGGCGCTGGACCTCACCGGCATCATCCTGACCAAGTTGGATGGGGACACGCGCGGGGGCGCGGCGCTGTCCATCCGGGCCGTCACGGGGACCCCGATCAAATTCGTGGGTGTCGGGGAGAAGCTGGAGGCCCTGGAGGTGTTCCACCCGGACCGCATGGCCTCGCGCATCCTGGGGATGGGCGATGTCCTGGGCCTGGTGGAGCGAGCGCAGGAGACCTTCGACGCCAAGCAGGCCGCCAGCCTCGAGAAAAAGCTCAAGGCGCAACGGTTCACGCTGGAGGACTTTCGGGACCAGCTCCGGCAAGTCCGGGGCATGGGCCCGCTGGAGCAACTGGTGGGGATGATCCCGGGCCTCTCGCGGCTCAAGGGGCTGCCGGATGCCACCGCGCAAGAGCGCGAGCTGAAGCGGGTGGAGGCCATCATCGATTCCATGACGCCCGGCGAGAGGCAGCGACCCGAGATCCTGAACGGCGGCCGGCGCAAGCGCATCGCGTCCGGCTCCGGCACCAGCGTGGCGGAGGTCAACCGGCTGCTGAAGCAGTTTGCGGACATGCAGAAAATGATGCGGCAGCTCATGCAGGCGGGCAAGGGCGGTCGCATGCCCCGCCAGTTGCCGTTCTCCCTTCGCTAACCCCGACCGCGCCCCAGCACTCTCGGATGCCGCGGGGCGCCTAAGGACTTTTGAGGAGGTTGTATGGCGGTCAAGATCAGGTTGCGGCGCATGGGCACCAAGCAGACGCCCTTCTACCGTCTGGTGGTGGCAGACTCGCGCACGGCACGGGATGGACGGTTTCTGGAGAGCCTGGGGACGTACGATCCCCGCAAGCGCCCCATCGGGCTCACGGTCAATGCAGACAAGGCGTTACATTGGCTCCAGCGGGGCGCCCAACCCACCGATACCGTCCGACAGTTGCTGAGCAAGGCGGGGGTCATGCGGCGTTTTGCCGAACTCCGCGCCAAGCCACCGGCGACCACGTAACTCGCCGCACTCGCCGGAGGTGAGGCGCAGCCAGGCAGGCGCCCCAGCCTCCATCGGACGGGGAGCTCGAAGAGCGACGCATGGCGCAGCCGGGCTTTCTGATCCTGGGCCGCGTGGTGAAACCATACGGGGTCCGGGGCGAGGTGAAGATGGCCTGTTTCGCCGACTCGTGGGGCCCCTTCCGGGCCCTGAGGCGTGTGTGGGTGGGCCCGCCGGAAGGTCCGTTCCGGTCCATTGAGCTGGAACGTGTGCAGGAGCGGTATCGGACGATCATCATCAAGCTGGCCGGCGTGGAGACCCCCGAGGGCGCGGCCAGCCTGGTAGGATACGAGGTGACTGTTCCGCGTGCCGAGGCTCCGTCGCTCCCGCAAGGTGTCTTTTACCATTACGACATCCTGGGGCTCGAGGTGCTGGAGGGCGACCGATCCCTCGGGACCGTCTGCGAGATCCTGGAGACGCCGGCGCACGACGTGTATGTGATTCGGGGGCCGGCGGGAGAATGGATGCTGCCGGCCACCCGGGCGCACATCCGGCGGATCGACCTGGCGGCGGGGCAGATCGAGATCGAGCCCGGCACGGACCTGGCGTCCGCAACGTCGGGAGGCGAGGAGAGCGCTGAAACGGTTTGATGTCCTGACGTTGTTTCCGGGGATCTTCCAGGGACCTCTGGAGGAGAGCATCCTGCGCCGGGCGCAGGATAACGGCCTGGTGGAGATCCGGGTTCACGACCTCCGCTCCTGGACGCACGACCGGCATCGCCAGGTGGATGACGAGCCCTACGGCGGCGGGGCCGGGATGGTGCTGAAGCCAGAGCCGGCCTTCGAGGCCGTGGACGCACTGCGCCGGGGCCCGGAAACCCGGGTCATCGTCCTGTCGCCCCAGGGCATCCAGTTCTCGCAGGAGATCGCCGAAGAGCTGGCTCGCGAGGAACATCTCATCTTCCTGTGCGGGCGCTACGAGGGCTTCGACGACCGGATCCCGCAGGGGCTCCACGCGCTGGAGCTTTCCATCGGGGACTACGTCCTGACCGGGGGCGAACTGCCCGCCCTGGTGGTTCTGGACGCGGTGGTCCGGCTGACCCCGGGGGTCCTGGGGGACGCGACGTCGGCCCAGATGGATTCCTTCGCGACGGGGCTCCTCGAGCACCCGCAGTACACCCGGCCTCCGACGTACCGGGGCATGGCGGTGCCGTCCGTCCTGCTGTCGGGCGACCACAAGGCCATCGCCAGGTGGCGGCGCAAGGAGGCCATCCGCCGAACGCGCGAGCGACGACCGGATCTTCTGGCACGCGCGGATCTCTCCGAGTTTGACCGGGAGCTCCTAGCGGAGGTCGAAGAGGAGGCGGCGGCAGAGAAGGCCGCAATGAAAAATGACGAACTGACAACCGACAATTGAAAATGGGTTCGTCTTCCGGTTGTCCGTTGTTCCGCCAAAGGCGGATCCGTTTCTCATTTTACATTTTCGTCCGCCCAGCGGGCGGAGCAGGGGGGCACGCTCATGTCACTCATTCAGGCGGTTGAAGAGCAGCACCTGCGCAAGGACCTGCCGCCGTTCAGGCCCGGAGACACCGTCAAGGTCCAGGTGAAAGTGGTCGAAGGCGACAAGGAACGATTGCAGGCGTTCGAGGGGATCTGCATCCGGCGCCGGGGGGGCGGGCTCAGCGCGACCTTCACGGTTCGCAAGGTCACCTACGGCGTGGGTGTGGAGCGGACCTTCCCCTTGCACTCGCCCAGCATTGAACGGATCGACGTCCTGCGGCAAGGGGTCGTGCGCCGGGCCAAGCTCTACTACCTGCGCAAGCTGAAGGGCAAGGCGGCGCGGATCAAGGAGCGCCGCACAGAGTAGCGCACCAGTACTGGACGCGTCCCCATGGGCAGATCCCGCATCGGAGGCCGCCTAAGGCGAGGGGGCCCCGGGTCGGCGAGCGCGTTGTCGTCCTCGCGACGGCGTGGGGATGTGGGAGACCTGGGATGTGGCCTCTTCCGTGTGGAGGTGCCAACCGGCTCCCTCGTCGCAGGCGTTGATGAGGCGGGCCGGGGGAGCCTGGCCGGCCCGGTGGTGGCGGCTGCGGTGATCCTCCCGCGTGATGTGGCGTTGCCGGGTTTGGCGGATAGCAAGCTCTTGACTCCGAAGGTCCGGTCCCGACTGGCGGAAGCGATCCATGCCGTCGCCACATCGTGGGCGGTGGCGGCCGTCGAGGCCGTAGACATCGATGCCACGGACATCTTGCGCGCCACGCTTCGCGCCATGAGCGAAGCGGTCCGGCAGCTTGTGCCCCAGCCCGATCTGGTGCTGGTAGACGGGAATGCGGCCCCGCACCTGCCCATGCCCGCTCGTGCCGTGGTCCATGGCGACCGGCACGTGCCCGCCATCTCGGCCGCATCCATCCTGGCGAAAGTCACCCGGGACCGCATCATGGAGGGCTGGGCGGCCCGATTCCCCGCCTACGGGTTCGCACAGCACAAAGGCTACGGGACGGCTGCCCATCGTGCCGCTATCGCGCGGCACGGGCCGTCACCCATTCACCGGCGGACGTTCGCCGGCGTCCGGGAATACGCAGAGGGCACCGGCCTCCAGGCGCGACTGTGGTGACGGATCGCCGGCAGGCGGTGGGGCGGAGCGGCGAAGAGGCCGCCCGCGCGTTCCTGAAGAATCGCGGGGTTCGGATCCTGGTGGAGAACTTTGTCTGCGCTGCCGGTGAGGTTGATCTGATCGGCCGGGACGGGGACACCCTGGTCTTCATCGAGGTGAAGGCGCGCACCTCGGATACCTTCGGACCCCCGCACCTCGCGGTGCATCGCCGGAAGCAGCGACAGATCGTCCGGGCCGCGCAGTGGTACCTGGCTGAGCAGCGCACGCCGAATCCGCCGTGCCGGTTCGACGTCCTGGCCGTGACGTTCCCCGAGGATGGTGGAACCCCGCGGATCGACTGGGTGCGGGATGCCTTTCCGGCGGAGGGGGTGGAGGTCTGGTGATGATCAAGGAC
>CAZXXV010000032.1:0-1446 GCA_964644725.1 uncultured bacterium | reverse complement strand
TCCGCCACGGCCATCGCCCACGAGGAGTGCCGAGTCCTGTTCATCGAGAAGGAGGCCTTCCTAGAGCTTCTCCGCAGCGATCCGGTCATCGCCAGAAAAACCCTCTGGGCCTTCTGCCGCACCCTCTCCGTACGATTGCGCGAGACGACCGATCGCATCGTCGCCCTCTTCGCCATCGCCCGCCCGTTCTAGGGCCGGTCCGAAATTGCTAACCGTCAATCCGCCTCCGGCGGACAAGAACGCCAAGATCGACACGCCCTATTGGGGGGAAGGAGCGGGCTTTCCTGTTGACAGGCAAGGATACGTTCGGTACGGTCACCAGCAATGCTTGTCAGGCCCATCTGCGTCCGGACACAGGGTCGGGCAATCCCCCACCAGTTCGGGTCAGCCAGCCCGTGCCGGGTCCGCGCCCTTGGGGATCTTCCTGGCAAGGTGTTCGCCGAAAAGTGCTCGCCAAGGGTTGACCGCGACTAGCCACCGGAGGCGCCGCTGTGTCCAACTGGTCGGTGCAACGACGGGTCCCGCGTTACCTGATCCAAGTCCCGCTCCTCCACAAGACGAAGGCTCCCGCACCAGACAGAACCGGGGTGGGCTGGACACGCAACCTGAGCGAGGGGGGCGCCTGCGTGGAGCTGGCCGAGCATATCCGGCCCCGGATGCCCCTTCGTCTCCTCCTTCGGACGGATCGAGTGGGGATCGAACTGGAGGCGCAGGTGGTCTGGGCCGGAGAGCCCGGTCGCTTGGGTGGAGGCATTCTTCACGGCGTGGCCTTCACGCACCTTCTCCCCGACCAGCTCCGGGCCCTGCGTGACCTGATCCGTTCCAAGGGACAAGTGCGGAACGCCGGGGTTCGGGTGCCGCTGGAGATCTCCGTCACGTGTACGCCCACGGGTCGGAAGGGGTCGACCTTCCGCGGGTTGACGGGAGATATCAGCCGCGGTGGCCTCTTGCTCCTCCTTCCCGAAGTCGTTTCTCCGGGCTCGACGCTGAACGTCACCCTTCACACTCCCAACGGACCGCTCACGGTGGAGGGAGCAGTCGTCTGGGTGGAACCGCCCGGGGGGCGGGCAGTGGGGCCGCCGTTCCGCCACGGCTTCCGGTTCACGTCCCTCCGCTGGTCCGCTTCGCTGTCCCTCGGTCTCTTTTTGGCCGAGGCGGCCTGAAGCGCGGGTCCGCCCGCACTAAAAGCGCCCCAGGGCCTTCACGGGTCCTGGGGCGTTTCGCTTATTGTGATGGAATGAGTGGGTGGAGGGGTAGGCAGGCGCCGAGCCGGCTCTCGACTTGGCGATCGGTTACCTCGCTCCGCAGCGGCACCGGGCCAGATGCGATCGCTGCTTTCCGCAGGCTGAGTGAGTGAGATTGCGGATTAGTTAACCTCAATCCGAAATTATCAACCGCCAAGGACACCCAGCGCTGGCGCTGGGTACCCGGAACGCCAAGACCGGA
>CAZXXV010000031.1:0-15893 GCA_964644725.1 uncultured bacterium | reverse complement strand
CCGGACTGTGCGGTCCCAGGTGACCTGTCGCCTATCTTACGCACCGCACAGTATGGTGGCACATTCGGCGGTGGGTGAGCGCGGGTGTTAGGCAACGTCGGTGCGGGGCGTCGGTCGTACGGGCGTACCGACACGTCGGTCGGGCTTCTCGCTCGCTGGGGGCGTGGACCGCGACACGGGATGGGTGGCGGAATGAACAAGACGGAACGGCAGTTTCAAAGAATTGAAGCTGTCCTTGGCGGCAGCCAGAAGCTCGGCTTTGCCGAGCAGGTGGACACATGCTTTGGTCACCTGCAACGCGCGCTCGTTCTGCCCTGTGAAGTGACCGGGATTGAGGACTTTGATTGGGAAGAGTACTACGTGTGGGGCCCCGGGGACCCGAAGGAGTACGCGCGGCTCAAGAAGAGCCAGCCATCCTACCGGGATCGGTTTGAACTCCTCGCCATCGAACGGGACGTGGTTTCCGAGTGGATGCTCTTTGCTGGTGAGGACATCGCGGCCCATGTGAGGCGCACGACGGACGGGAAGGAGTTTCATCTTGGGCTCGCGGAGCTGAAAGCCGTTGACAAGCGGTCCGCGAACTATCAAGTCCTGGATGACTACGCGGTGTTTTTCACCAACTATCGCTGAGGCGGGAGGATGTATCAAAAAGGGATCGGGCAGTCCTTCAACTTGTGGGCGAAGACTTGACTGCCGGCGGGTTGCTGCTCGGCACGACCAGGGGAGGTCAGCGCACGCCGTAGATCAGTCGCGGCAGCCAGAGGCTGATTTCGGGGACGTAGGTGATCACGAGGAGGGGGATGATGCTCACCCAGATGAACGGGAGCACGGCCGGAATGAGGGGGGCCATGGTCCACTCTTCGTCCACCGTAGGAGCCACGAAGAGGTTCAGGCCGAAGGGCGGGGTGAACATCCCGATGGCCGTGTTGACCACCATGATGATGCCGAGGTGGAGCGACTCCACCCCCACCTTTTGGGCCACGGGCAAGAGCAGCGGTCCCAGGATCAGGATGATGGAGGCGCCATCAATCAGCATCCCGGCGATCAAGAGGGCGATGTTGATGAGCACCAGCACCATGAACTGGCTCGCCCCCAGGCGGACGATGACCTCGGTCAAGACGACCGTGACCCGCTCGGCGGTGAGGATGTAGGCGAACACCGAGGCGCCGGCCAGCAGGATCATCACCTGCGCCGTGCTGCCGGCTGACTGCACCACCACGTCCCAGAACTCGCGCAGGCCGATCTCCCGGTACACCAGGAGCGCCACCGCGATGGCATAGACCGCGGCCACGGCGGCGGCCTCGGTCGGCGTGAAGATGCCCCCGTAGATCCCGCCGATGATCAGGATGGGCATCCCCAGGCCCCATTTCGCATCGTTCAGGGTGGCCCGGATCTCTGCCCACGAGGGACGTGGCAACCGTGGGACCTTGTGCCGGCGGGCATAGTAGTAGCTGTACCCCATGAACCCCAGTCCGTAGGCCACCCCCGCACCGAACCCCGCAACGAACAGAGCGCCCACCGAGGCTCCCGTCACCGCCCCGTACACGATCATGGTGATGCTGGGCGGGATGATCAGGGCGATGGAGCCGGACGCGACCACCAGGCCAATGGCAAAACGCCGTTCGTACCCCGCCTGAACCAGGGCCGGATACAGCAGGCTCCCCATGGCGACCACCGTCGCCGGGCTGGAGCCCGAGATGGCCCCGAAGAACATGCAGGCGACGACGGTCGCCATGGCCAGGCCGCCCGGCAGCGGCCCCACCAGGACGTTGGCCACGGCGATGATCCGCCGGGACATGCCTCCGGCGCTCATCACGTTGGCGGCCACGATGAAAAACGGAATGGCCATGAGCGCGAACTTGTCCAGCCCCGCGAAGAGGCGCTGGACGATGGTCTGGAGGGGAATGGCGGAGTGCAGCGCGAAGGCGGCCAGCGTGGACAGCGACAGGACCACGAAGATCGGGACCGCCAGGGCCAGCAGGACGACGAACAGGATGAAGAGCGTCGTCACCATCGCTCACGCCTCCAGATGGGCGCGCTTCTCGAATGGATCCTTGCCTTGCAGGTAGATCAGCAGCGAGGCGAAGAACCGGATGGTCATGAGCGCGCAGCCCACCGGTATGGCGGCAAAAGCGATGGCGATCGGGATCTCCGCTGCGGGCGATCGCTGGCCGAACGTCCAGATGGACCAGGTGAGGAGCACCCCGTAATAGGTGATGACCAGCGTGAAGCCACAGGCAATCGCCGTGGCCAGGCCTGCGACGACCAGCTTCGCGCGCGGCGGGAGGTACACCACCACGATATCCATGCAGATGTGCGCCCCCCGCCGCGCCGCGATGCTTCCCCCCAGGAAGACGAGCCAGACGATGGAGTACCGGACGACTTCCTCCGTCCAGGTGAAGGCATAGTTGAAGACGTATCGGAGGATGACCCCCTGAAACAGGACGTACGTTGCCGCCAGGAGGATCACCCCGACAGCGACATCCTCGACGCGAGCCACAACCCGGACGAATCGTTGCAGCATGGGCGATCTCCGGCGCTACTTCCGGAGCCGCTCGATGTGGGCATAGGCCTCCTTCAGCAGCTCCTCCCCGACCACCTTGGTGAACTGGTCGTGCACTGGCCGGAAGGCCTTCTCGAAGGTGACCCGCTCCTGCGGGGTGAACTCGACGATCTGGCTGCCGCCCTTTCTGATCCGCTCGATGTAGCCGGCCTCGCGGCGGGCCGTGTCCGCGCGCTCGAACGGGGCCAGCTCCCGCGCCGTGTCCCCCAGCACCTTCTGGATGTCCGCCGGCAGCCCGTCATACACCTTCTTGCTGAACAGGAAGGCGTACCCCAGGAAGCCGTGGTACGAGAGCATGGTGTACTTCTGGACCTCGTAGAACTTCATGTTCACGATGGAGACCAAGGGGTTCTCCTGCGCGTCCACGACCCCCTGCTGGAGCGCGTTGTAAGTCTCGGCAAAGTCAATGGGGATGGGGTTGGCCTTGACCTGGCGGTACTGCGCGATGAGGATGGGGCTCTCCATCACCCGGACCTTCATCCCGGCGAAATCCTCGGGGCGCCGGATCGGCTTGTTGGCTGTCATCTGCTTGAAGCCGCTCTCCCAGAAGGCCACACCCGTCAGCCCGACCTTGTCCATCATGGCCAGCAGCTTGTCCCCCACGGGTCCGTCCAGAACCTGGTAGCAGATGTCCTTGGTGGGGAACAGGAAGGGCAGGTCGGCCAGTTGAAGCTGGGGGGCGAATCCGCTGAGCTTGGCCGTGGGCGGCAGGACGATTTCCAGAGTCCCCATCTGTGCCTGCTGGACCATCTCGGGATCGGTCCCCAGTTGCTGGGCCGGGAAGACCTGGACCTCCACGCGGCCCTGGGTGCGCTCCTTCACCAGCTCCGCGTACTTGAGGGCCGCAACGTGCTGGGCGCTGTCCTCGGGCATGTCATGGCCGAATTTCATCACATACTGTGCTGCCGCCAGCACCCCCGAGGGGAACACAAGGCTGAGGACGAGACCACTCAACACCAATGCGCGTTTCATGGCATTCCCTCCTTGCGTCACGTGACTAGGAAACCGTTGCAGGCAGGCGTTCTCGCCTGCTAAGGATCGTCTTCCGTCTGCCCTTCTCACAACAGAAAAATCGGAGAGGTGTGTTCCTAGAGACCTTTTCAGCCGGGTGTGCCCTTCGCGCCGAGATCGAGCCGGGCCAAGTCGGCCACGCGCCCCCCGACGCCCCGGCAACGCCGCGGCCTACGCGGGACCGCGCCAGGGCTCCCGCACCGCCCGTTCGTGCTCCACGGTGATGCGGCCACGCTTCACGACAAGGCGTGGAGGGGCCAGGGCGGTGATAATCTCCTCGGGCCGCTCGGCTTCCCACACGACGAGATCCGCGCGCGACCCGACGGCGAGGCCGTAGTCGGGGAGTCGCAGGATGCGCGCGGGGTACTCCGTCACCATGGCCAGGGCCTGCTGGATCTCATGCCGGGTCCCCATGTGCGCGCCCACCGTGAGCAGATATCCCATCAGCGTGAGATCGGCGGTACCCACCGGGGTGAAGGCGTTCCGCACGTTGTTGGATGCCGCGGCCACCGGGACCCCGGCGGCCAGGAGACGCTTGATGGGGGCGAGCCCGCGCCGGATGTTCCGCACGTCCCGGCGTCCCATCAGGTAGAGGTCGGTGGCTGGGAGGACGATCACCCCGATTCTCGCTTCGTGCATCGCGCTGATGATGGGGTCCTGCTCCTCCGGCAACAGGGCGGCCAGCTCCGTCAGGTGGCCGACGGCAACGCGTCCCTGCCAGCCGTGGCGTATGGTCTGTTCGGCGATGTATCGAATGTGGAGATGCTCGGGCTCGTCGAAGAAGTCCACGTGAAAGTCCGCGTCCACGCCAAATTCTCTCGCCAGCCGGAAGACGATATCAATCTGGGCATGGGGGTCGGTGTCGTTGTAGGGGCAACCTCCGACGAGGTCGGCGCCGCCGCGCAGGGCTTCAACCAGAAGGGCCTCGGTGCCCGGAGCCTGCAGGATGCCCTCCTGGGCAAAGGCGCAGAGCTGGAGATCCAGGGCCGGGGCGTACTCGTGCTTGAGCGGCACGAGGGCCTCGAGTCCCTTGAGGCCGACGATGGGATCTACCTCCACGTGGCTCCGCATCGCGGTCGTGCCGTGGCGCACCGCCATGTCCAGCACGGCGCGGGCGCGAGCGCGGATATCCTCCACGGTGAAGTGGCGCTTGGCCTCTCCCGTCACCCGAATGGCCTCGGCCAGCGTGCCTTCCACACTCGGGGCGCGCTCGGAGAGGAGGACTTTGTCCAAATGGATGTGGGCTTCGACTAACCCCGGAGTGATCACCCGGCCGCCGCAATCCACCGCCCGGCGAGCCGGCCTCCCTGCGAGGCCTCCGATGTCCGCGATGCACCCGTCGCGACAGCCCAGGTCCGCCACCGTCCCATCCGAGAAGCGACAGCCCCGGAGGATCAGATCGAGGGGAGGGATACCCGCGTTCGGCGCACCTGTCTTCTGGGAAGGGCCCTGTCGGAGCATTCGGCTCAACCTCCGGACACGATGCGGGTGCCGGCCTTGTCCAGTAACGCATCGCCGACGAGGGGAAGCGACGTGATGATGGCCACCCGGCCGCCCTCCTCGACGAACTGGATCGCCGCCTCCACCTTGGGGCCCATGCTGCCCGGTGGGAAGGCGCCGGCAGCGAGGTGGGCCCGTGCCTCTGCTATGGTCATCCGGTCGAGGAATCGCTGGGTGGGCAGGCCGAAATCGAGCGCCACACGGTCCACGCCGGTGGCGAAAATGACGCGCTCGGCGCCGAGAGAAGTCGCGATCACGATCGTGGCGCAGTCTTTCTCGATGACCGCCTCCACACCGCGGAGCCCGGTCGGACCTTCCACCACGGGAATCCCACCGCCCCCGACGGTGATGGGGATGCCCCCGGCCTCCACGAAGCGGCGGAGCAGCGGGGCCTCCACCACCCGGATCGGCCGGGGGGAAGGGACCACCCGGCGCCAGCCGCGGCCGGCATCCTCCACCACATGCCATCCCTGTTCGCGGCTATGCCGTCGCGCGACGATCTTTCCGTAGAAAGGGCCAATGGGCTTGGTCGGGTTCCGGAAGGCTGGATCGTTCGCGTCCACGACCACCTGGGTCACCATGGCGGCGACCGGATTCGTGAGCCCCCGGGCGCGAAGCAGGTTGCCCATCACCTGCTGGATCGCATAGCCCAGGCTGCCCTGGGTTTCCGCGCCGCAGATGTCAAGCGAGAGGGGCGGGATCACGCGACGCGCCAGCTCCATGCGGCGGAGCTCATCGCCAACCTGCGGGCCATTGCCGTGGGAGAGGACGAGACGATAGCCCTGGGCCACGAGATCCACCAGCGGCGGGAGGTTCCGCTCCAGGGCGGCAAACCACTCGCTGGCGCCCGCGCTACCCCCTGGTATCTGCAGGGCGTTGCCGCCGATGGCCACGACGATGAGCCGCGGATCCCGCGCGACCATGGGTTCAGCGTGAACGGGCACTGAAAGCCTCCAGCGCCTGCTCGAAGCAGGCAAGCGACGCCCGGGCGACGCCCGCACCGATCTGGCCCACGCCGGGCTTCTTCCCGGCGATTCCCGTATTGATCAGGGGAGTGATCCCCGTCTCCACGACCTTGCGGATGTCTATCCCCACCGGGGTCCCGCGCTCGTCCAGGCTGGGGATGCGGAAGTGGGGATGCTCCCCGAGGCAGATCTCGGCCATCTCCTCGGTCGCCCGGATCGCCTCCTGCATGCCGCCGGCGCCCACGAAGCGCGCCACCGCGGGGGACGCGGCCATGGCAAAGGCGCCCAGGCCCATCGTCTCCACGATGGCGGAATCGCCCATGTCGGGATTCGCGTCCTCGGGACCGAACCCCGGAAAGTAGAGCCCCTTCGGCATCTCGACCGGGGCGGTGAACCAGCGGTCCCCGAGCCCGGCCACGCGAATGCCGAAATCGGTGCCGTTGCGCGCCATGGTCACCACCATCGTCGAGTTCTGAATGCCCAGACATGGGTCCGTGCTCGCCTTGCCGGCCGCCATGGCAATATTGAGGAAGAACTGATCGTTGCTCGCGATAAAGTCCGCCACCCGGGCGACGGCCTGCCTGTCTACGCTCGCCCGGGCAAGATGGCCCAACTGGGTCCGGGCGAGGAGACAGGAGGCCGCCACGTTGCGCTGGTGCATCTCATCGCCCATCCGGAGGGCCTGGGCCATCAGGGCGCGGAGATCAATGCCGCCGCCCGCCCGGATGACGGCCCCCAGGACCGGTCCCACCTCGCGGGCGAGCCAGCGGAGCCGTTCCACCACGCTGTCGTCGTTTGCGCCGAAGCGCAGGACCTTGCCCAGACCCTCGTTGATGGTGACGTAGGCCCGGTTGCCACGCGCGCGGTTCTCCACGACGAAGACGGGCATGGAGGGCGTGATGATGCCCGTCATCGGGCCGACCGCCCCCATGTGATGGCAGGGCCCAAGGCGGACCTTGCCCTGCAGGACGAAGTCCAGGGCCGTGGCGTCATCCGCCGCCCAGCCCTCGTACCGCATCGCGCAGAGCACCGCTGTCTGCATGGCGGGGCAGGCATGCTCCCAGGAGAGCGGCGGCCCGGCGTGGAGGACGGTCCGCCCGGTGAGGCCCATGGCCTTTTCGGCCGGGAGACAATCCACCAGCATCGGTCGTGCCTGAACCAGCCGCTCGAGGGCCGCCTGATTGGCGGTCTTGATGCTCATCACTCCTCCTCGTCCTCTGTGAGGGCGGCCAGGAGGGCCGCCTTCCGCGGGTCGCCGCCAGCGGGTGGAGACCAGGCCACGTGGATCACCGGAACGCCGAGGCGCTCGAGTGTGAGCGCGAAGGCTTCCACTCCGAGATTGATGACGCGAATCTCCTGGCGGAAAAGATCGCTGATGCCTAGCATCATGCCTCTCCGGGTCCGAGCAGCGACCGCATAACCGGCTCGCCGCCGGCAACGCACGCGGCGGCACGCGCCGCCTGCGCGTTCGACGGCAGGACCCAGGCGCCGGCCGCCTCAAGCCGGGTGACCTGCGGCTCGAGCCCCTGCGGATCTCCTGCGGTCCCAATCACGCTCGCCACGACGGCGAGGCCGCGCCCCCGGGCGCGCGCCTCGGCCTGCGCAGCCTCGATGGCGGGTACCAAGTCTCCCGCCGGGTCCGGTGCCGCGCCATGGCCCAACACGACGTCCAGGAGCAGGACCGCCACATCCGGCTCCAGGCCTGCCTGGCGGATGGCCTCTACGCGCAGAGTCGGATCGAGCATCGGATGAGCCCTGCCTACCGTGAACCCGTCGGCCCCCAGGTCCAGCACGCTGTGGCATCCCGTGGACCCCGGCATGAGATTCGTGGCCACCGGGCCCAGGAGAGGTTCCAGAATGAGGGCGGCTTCGTGGGCCAGCGTGCCCCCCGCGTACAGCGCACGTACGGCCCGCTGCTCGGGAGCCAGCGTCTGCCGGACCGCCTGGACGCGCCGGTGGATCTCTCCCGGAGGGGCGCTGAAAGGGCGTGATGTCCAGGCTGCGCCCCGAAGCGCTGCAATCGTTGCCTCGCAGGCGTCCTCAAGGGTCGCGACGGTGGCGAGCAGCCCCTCCTGTCTCACTGCCATGTCCCGACCCAGGAGGGCCATCACGCAGGGCTTTCCTATGGCGCGGAGCCGGGCCTCGACGTGTTCCCGGACCACCGGGGCTGGCGGTTTGCCGATCACGATGATGAGTTCCGTGGCCGGGTCGGCCCCCAGCGCATCCAGGGCCTGGAGCGTCATGAGGCCGCCGACCTTCTCCGTCATGTCGCGGCCACCGACGCCGATCGCCTGTGAGACGCCTTCCCCGCGGGCCGCCAGGAGGCACGTCACCTGCTGGAGCCCGGTGCCCGAAGCGGCCACGAGGCCGACGCGGCCGCGCGGCACCGCGTTGGCAAATCCCAGGGGCACCCCGTTGAGGATGGCCGTGCCGCAGTCTGGCCCCATCAGGAGCAGCCCCTTTCGTACGGCGAGCTGTTTCAACGCCACCTCGTCTTCGAGGGCCACGTTGTCACTGAAGAGCATCACGTGGAGCCCCAGGGAGAGCGCCTTCCTGGCCTCGCTGGCCGCGAAGGCGCCGGGCACCGAGATCACGACGAGGTTGGCCTCGGGCAGGTGGCGGCGCGCGCTCTCCAGGGTGCGGGGCAGGGCGCGTCCCGCCCGCTGAAGCCGCTCCTGCTTGGCGGTGAAGAAGGCCTCGGCCTCGGACAGCGCCGCCTCGGCGGCAGTGGCGGAGTCCGCCCGGATCACGATGACGAGGTCATTCACCCCGGCCGCCGCGGCCTCGGGGGTCAGGAGGCCGGACTGCGCCAAGAGTTCCTTGTTGGCTGGAGTTCCCATCAGCGCGGCGGCAAGGGCGATGCCGTCCCCGCTGCGGAGCTGTCGTGCCAACACGAGGAGAGTCACCGAGTCATGGTAGGCGCTCTTCTTAACGAGGGTGC
Source organism: uncultured bacterium (assembly GCA_964644725.1). Taxonomy (GTDB): domain Bacteria; phylum Methylomirabilota; class Methylomirabilia; order Methylomirabilales; family 2-02-FULL-66-22; genus 2-02-FULL-66-22. The sequence continues at coordinate 6,913 of CAZXXV010000031.1, read as the reverse complement.
GGATGGTTTCGGCGTTCACTTGGAGCATACCCCCGATGCCGGGTGTATCCTGCGGCCTTGGATAATTCTAATGTGGTTCCTCGTTGTGAGGAATTCAAGGGCCTTCAACGCCAGGCAGATCCCATGGAGGGTATCGGCGCCGGAGGTTCCTCCTGTCTCGGCCAGATACGCGACCGCCCGACGCGCGTCGCGTTCCGAGGTCGTGGTGACGAGGTGGAGAATGGCCTCCGAGAAGGCCCCATCAAGGGCGTGGAAAATGAAGTCCCGTCCTACCATCGTCGTGCCCACCCGTGCGGCAGCCCCGATGGCGGCCCTGATCTCCGGATGCCCTTTGAGCCAGCGGTGGGCGAAGTGGCGGAGGACGGCGAGGGCGCCGACCAAGCAATCATCTCCAGCTGGCGTCAGCCCCTCGCCCAGCCCGACGAGGGCGCAGGCGCCCTTGATAAAGGCCTGAGCGTCACGATTCAGGATGCCGTCCGCCAGCCGTCGTTGCGCGGAGCGGCCGGTCTGGGAGGACAGGGCCGAGGCAGCCGCTGGCATCCCCATCTCTACCAGCGCAGAGGCCAGTGGGCCGGGTCCCTCGTGGGTGGGGTGAATCGTGGTGTCCACCAGCGTGCCGCCCTCGATGTCGAGGACGCATGGGCCGAGCAGAATCCGGTTCTCACGCTTAAATACTTCTGTCCCTGGGGTGAGGCGGCCGGCCTCGGGAAGGCGCGTGACCGCCGCGGCGAAAGGTGCCGCCAGCGGCGCCGGGCCATGCAGGGCGACCAGCGCGCCGTCATGCCACAGGATGTTCAGCGCGCGCTCGAAGACCGAGTGGACCCGGCCGGCCTCGGGGGGCGCAGTCAGGATCCGCTCGCGGAGGCCAGAGCTCCATCGAAGGATACGAACCGGTTCCGTAGCATGACCCTCCTCGCGCCGGCTGGCGGGAAAAGGGCCGGATGGCGACGAGGTGGAAGCCAGAGAGGATCGAAACATCGGTGCCTTCGTGAGGCAGTTTCAAGACCCGGGGCGAGCCTGCGCTCGTCCGAGGTACGCCTGGATCACGGCCGGGTTCTCCCGCACGGTGGCGGCCGGACCTTCCAGCGTGATGCGACCGCGCTCCAGAACATAGGCCCGGTCCGCCAGCGCCAGGGCCTGCCCGGCCATCTGCTCCACGAGTAATATGGTGAGGCCCTCGGCTCTCAGCCGTCCAATGGCGTCGAAGATTTGCCGGATGAGGACCGGCGAGAGGCCGAGCGAAGGCTCGTCCAGCAAGAGGAGACGCGGGCGCGCCATCAGCCCCCGGGCCAGGGCCAGCATCTGCTGCTGCCCCCCGGAGAGTCCCCCAGCGAGGTCGTCCAGGCGCTCGCGGAGCGGGGGAAAGAGTTCGAGGTTTCGCTCCAGGTCCCGGGCCACCGTGGCTGGATCCCGCGCCTCGCGTCGGACCAGGGTGCCCAGGAGCAAGTTGTCGCGCACCGTTTGATCGCCGAAGATGCCCCGGCCCTCCGGCACCAGCACGACTCCGCGGCGCGCCACCCAGTACGAAGCGCGCCCGCCGATCTCTGTCCCGTCCAGCGTGATACGACCGCCCGAGGGAGCGAGGATGCCGGCCAGCGTCTTGAGGAGCGTGGTCTTTCCCGCTCCGTTCGCTCCCACGATGGTCACGAGCTCGCCTTCCTGCACGGTCAGCGAGATACCATGGAGCACAGACACGGCACCGTAGCTCACCGAGAGGTCGGAGACGACGAGCGCACTCACGCTGAGGCTCCGAGGTATGCTTCGATCACGGCGGGGTGGCGTCTCACGACATCCGGTGCCCCGCTGGCAATGATCCGACCATAATCGAGGACGCTAACCTGGTCCGACACGGCCATGACCAGATCCATATGGTGTTCCACCAGGACGATCGCCGGCCCGCCGCTGTCGCGCAACGCCGTAAGATTCGCGTCCAGCTCCTGGATCTCACTAGAGGACAGCCCGGCCGCGGGCTCGTCCAGGAGCAGGAGTCGGGGCTTCCGGGCCAGCGCCCGGATGATCTCCAGGCGCCGGCGGAGGCCGGCGGGCAGCGCCTCGGCCGACCGGTCGGCCCACTCCAAGAGACCCATGGCGCCGATGAATGCCAGGGCACGTTGCAGTAGCTCGCGCTCCTGGCGTCGCGCCTGCGGCGTTGCCAGGAGGGCGGAGATCACGTTACCCAGCCTGGGGCCGGCCACGCCCACCGCGACGTTCTCCAGCACCGTGAGATCGCCGAAAAGCTGGGCGGTCTGAAAGGTGCGCGCGACGCCGAGCCGCGCGATGGCGTAGGGAGGCCTGCCTGATACGGATTCACTGTCCAGCCTGACGACGCCTGCATCGGGCGCGTAGTATCCCGACAGGACGTTCAGCAGGGTGGTCTTGCCGGCCCCGTTGGGACCGATGACCGCGTAGATGCCGCGGGCTGGCACGGAAAGGGTGACGTCAGCCAGGGCTGTAACACCGCCGAAGGCAAGGCTGGCGTCCTCCACGCGGAGCAACGGTTGTTCGGGCTCGCCGGCCACGGGCCGGTCGTGGGGTTTGGCTGCATCCGCAGGCGCCAGGTCGGCCTGTGTCCTTGTCTGCGCGCGTCTGCGCGGGAAGATCTGGTGCAGCGCTCCCACCACCCCGGAGGGCAGCCAGTAGATGGACAGCATGAGCAATCCGCCGTACAGGATCAACCGATAGTCCGCCAGGCCGGTGAGCAACTCGGGGAGCAGGGTGAAGACCAGGCTTCCGACCACCGGGCCGGCCACATATCCTGTGCCACCGAAGAGGAGCGCCAGCAGGAAGAGGATCGAGGTCTGGAGGGTGAAACTGTCGGGCGAGATGTAGCCGTTGAGGAACGCGAACAGGGTCCCGCCAGCCCCCGCGAAGGCGGCCGAGACCGTGAAGGCTACGATCCGGATATAGTACGCGGAAAGCCCCAGGGATTCGGCGGCCACCTCGCTGCCCCGGACGGCCAGGAAGGCTCGCCCCCAGGCTGAGGAGCGGAGGTTCGCCACCAGCCAGAGGGCCAGTGCTGCCGTCACCATGATCAGCCAGTATGAGCGTTGAAGCCCGGGCTTTGGGATGTTGAAGATCCCGCCCGGCCCCCTGGTCACCGACACCCACTCGATCAGGACGCCCTCGACGATGATGCCGAAAGCGATCGTCACCATGGCCAGGTAGGGGCCGGAAACCCGGAGAGCCGCTCCCGCCACCCCCGCGCCGACGAGGGCGGCGAGCAGAATGGCGACGGCCACGGCCGCGAGCGGATTCCACCCGGCGCGCGTCGTGAGGAGCGCCGCCGTATAAGCGCCGATGGCATAGAAGCCGGCGTGCCCCAGGGAGATCTGGCCGGTGAAGCCGACCAGCACGTTGAGCCCGGCCGTGACGATGACGAGCAGGCCCACCGTCGCCGCAACGTAGAGATAATAAGTGTTGGCGGTGAGCGCGGGCAACGCGAGGGCCGCCAGCGCGATCGCACCCCAGCCGAGCCGTTCCACTAGACGCGCCTCGCGGGACGGGAGCCCAGCAGGCCCCACGGGCGGAGGACGAGCACCAGGATCACGAGAGCGAAGCCCACGATCTCCCGCGCGCCCGTGGAGATGTACCCTGCCACGAAGGCTTCCACCAATCCGTAGCCGAGCCCGGCGATGACGATGCCGGGCGCCGAGGTGAGCCCCCCAATGATGGCCACGGCGAAGGCCTTGAGGCCGATGATCGTTCCCATGGTGGCCGCCACGTTGAGGACGGGCGCCAGGAGGACCCCTGCCACGCCGGCCAGGAGCGCCGACAGCGCATAGGCGAACATGACGGCGCGCGGGATGTGGATCCCCATCAGGCCCGCGGCCTCGGGGTTATAGGCCACGGCCTTGAGCTGCTTGCCGTACCCGGTCCGGTGGTAGAAGACCTGGACGCCCCCCATGAGCAAGAGGCCCGCGACGGGGATCAGAAGCTCCTGCGGGTAGAAGCCGGCCCCGCCGACCAGGATGGGGCGCTGGGTGAGGGGCGAAGGGAAGGCGCGGGCATCCTTGCCGAACACGAGCATGGCCGTGTTCTCGGCGATGATGCCGCAGGCGATGGTGGAAAGGAGCCACGCGGGGGAGGCGACGCGGAAGAACGGCCAGACCGCCACTTGCTCGATGATCACGCCGAAGACGGCCAGGGCCAGCAGGGTGGCGATGAATGACGGAAGGAAGGGCCAGCCCAGACCCACGAAGGTCGCGTAGGCCACGACCGCCCCTGCCATCACGGCGGTCCCCTGCGAGAAGTTCATGGTGCGGCTGGTGACCCAGGTGATGTGGTATCCCAGGGCCACCAGCCCGTACATGCTCCCCAGGGCAATACCGGTGACGACGAGCTGGACAATCACCCTACTTCATCGCCACGGGAATGATCTTGCCGCCCTTCCAGACCACCATGGTGTAGTCGTCGTCGGTCAGCGCGTCGTGCTGATCCGGCGTGAAGGGCTGCTTGTAGGTCTTGATCAGCCCCTTGTATTCGGCCTTGAGGCCCTCCAGCGCGTCGCGGAGCTTCGGCCCCTCGGTCGAGCCCGCTTGCTCGATGGCCAGGGCGGTGAGGTGCATGCCGTCATAGGCGTTGGCGGTCCCCACCGGGGCGATGACCTCCTCCGGCTCCTTGACGCCGTACTTGTCTTTGAGGGCCTTGAGGACGGCTACGCCGCGCTCGTTCTGCTTGCCGAAGAACGAGTACGTCTGGAGGAACACGACGCCGTCCGACAGCTCACCCGTCAGCTCGGCGAAGCGGCCCCCCGAGATCCCCCAGTGGGCAACCATGGGAGTCTCCCAGCCGATCTTGGCGCGCGACTTCACGACCTGGGCCCCCTCGGGGGCATTCGCCACCATGATGATGTGGTCGGCGCCGGCGTTCTTGAGCCGCAGGAGCTGCGGGCTCATGTCGGGGTCGTTCCAGTTGAACTTCTCGATGCCCACGGGCTTGATGTTCTTTTGCCCGAGCCACTTGAGAAGGCCGACCTCGTTCGACTGGCCCCACGCGGTGTTCTCCAGGAGGAGGCCCGGCTTGCTCTTCTTGAGAACCTCCGTGGCATATCGCGTCAGGAACTTGTCGGCGTAGTCGTCGTTGGCCGACACGCGGAAGACGTAGTTGGGTTTCTGCCCGTTCCGGGTGATCTCGGTGCCGGCGGCCCATGGCCCCATGTACGGGCGCCTCAGCTCGTGCCAGACCGGGACCTGGGCCAGCGCCACCGTGGTGTGCAGACCGCCGAAGATCACCACGGCCTTCTCGCGCTCCACCAGCTCGCGCGCGATGGTCACGCCTTTGGCCGGGTTCCCCTCGTCGTCGCGGATCACCAGCTCCAGCTTGCGCCCTCCCAGCACGCCTCCCTTGGCATTGATCTCGTCCATGGCAATCTGGAGTCCGCGCTTGATGGCCTCGCCCGAAGCGGCGGAGCCGCCGGAGACCGCGGCGGCCAGGCCGATCTTGATGGGATCCTTTGACTGAGCCAGTGCCGGCTGGCAGAACACCACGAGCCCGGCGATGGCGAAAAGCAACACAAGAACGCGTCGCATCGGTAGCCTCCTTGGTAGGCATGCACCCACCGGTATGGAAGGAAGACCCACAGCGGTCAGAGTGGACGTTCAGCGGCGCCGGTGACACCTGAAACGTTGGTAATTCTTACCACAAATAGCCGCGAAAAGAAACAACCGTCGTCACGTCAAAACGCCGCGACCATGGCGTCGCCGGGGGGATCGGCGGCGCCCTCGAGGACGCCGGACCGATGGCAAACGATGCCGCCGGCATGGCCCATCATGCCGGTGAATGGCGCCGCCACCTCGACGTCGTGGCCAGCCCGCGGATGTTTCTTTCACCCACCCCCTTTCGTGCGGCGCGATACGAAAACCGGATACGACAAATATCCTTCGCTCCTCGTTTTCCCAGGAGAAAGTTCGGTACCACGCGAAGACCGGCACCGTGATCTATCGGTCCAAGATGCATCCGGTGCTGAAGCGGAACTTCGAGGTGTTCTCCGCATGCGACTGGCTGGCCGCGCTCACGGCGCACATCCCGAACGCCGGGGAGCACCTGGTGCGATACTACGGGTGGTACAGTAATGTCAGTCGAGGGAAGCGCCGGAAGGCCCAGGGAGAGGAGCCAGCGACCATCGAGGAATTCAACGAGGTCTCCGCCTCGGCCGCGAAGCGCGCGTGGGCGCGGCTGATCAAGCAAGTGTACGAGGTGGATCCGCTCGTGTGTCCCCAGTGCGCGGGAGCCATGCGGATCATCGCGTTTATCGAGCAGCCCGCGGTCATCGAAAAGATCCTCCGACACCTTGGGTTGTGGCCGGCCCCCGCCCACAGCCCGCCCGCAGCGGCGCGCCCGGTGCCGCTTTCTCTGCAGCGGGTCGTCGCAGCGTAACCCGCTGGCCACACCGCACGCGAGGTCGGCCGCCGGGCCTGGCGCCGCCATGGGGATCGGGGTCCGCCCGCCGACCGGCGGGTTCCGATCTGGGTCCCCCCAGCTTGTGTCTCTTTTCACTTGACAACCGTCGCCGGTGCGCCAGATACTCCCCCCGACCCGGGGGCGTGCTATGGCGGCACGCGTGAGGCCGGCGTGGGGCGGTCGCGTTGGCTCCCACCGGGGTCGCGGCGCGGGCCACGGCTGGATCGCCCCGCAGCCCCCAAAAGCAAATTCCTATCACCCAGCATGGCGAGTCCCCTGGACAACCTTAGCGCAAGCTCCCAGGCCGGGTTCCTGGTGGTTCTCCTTGCCCCCTCGCCCGGCCGGGCGTTTTCCAGCGTCATCCATGCCGAAAGTCTGGAGGGACATGAGTGGATCAAAAGCCTTGACCAGGCTTCGGGGGTAGGCTAGAGTTCGCTAAGAGTGGAGGGTGTGATGGTGTACGCTGTGCAAGCCACTTGGGATGAAGAAGCCAAGGTCTGGGTTGCGGAGAGCG